>DAOLYL010000022.1:0-19116 GCA_035425765.1 Flavobacterium sp.
GCTACAAGATGGAAAGTAACTAGAGATGGAACTGCAGGTAGTTTTATTGATTATAGAATTGCTTTGGGTGATACTCCAATTACTGCTTCAAACTTTGTAGTTCAAGCTCCAACGGATCAAGGAACTTATGATAATGTATTGGGAACATCTACTTTCACTGCTGCTACAGCAACAACAGTTAATACAGTTGCAATGGCATCAGCTCAGTTAGCAGAAACGTTTACAGGAAATTTTGCTTATGCAAATGCAGCAAATTGTACAACAGTTAACCCTGGAAATACAATTGCAGATACAACTATTACACAAATAGTTACTACTCAAAACTCAAGTGCTACAGGAATTGTTTCAGGATCAGCTAATGTTACTTTACAAACAGCTAACACAGGAATTGTTACAGGTTTAACAGTAACTGGAGCAGGAATTCCAGCAGGAACAACAGTTACAGCTATCAGTGGAACTGCTTTAACATTGTCTCAATCGGCAACAGCTTCTTCGGCTTCGCAAACTCTTTTAACGTTTTCAATTGTACAAACACCAACAACTTTATGTAATTCACAAATGGTTGCATTGCGTTTAGAAAATGTAGTTTCTGGAAGCGGAATAACATATCAATGGCAATCATCATCAGATGATGTTACTTATACAGATATTTCTGGAGCAATAGCAGCAACTTATGTAGCAACTCCAACTGGCGATACATTCTATCGTTGTATGGTAACTTGTCCTTTTGGACCAAGTACTGCAACTTCTACACCAGTAGAAATAACTTTTACAAACCAAGCACCAACGGTTACACCAGTAACTATTTGTGATCCAGGTGTAGCTACTTTAGAAGCAACGGCTTCTTCAGGAACTATTAATTGGTACGAAACTGCAACTGGTGGTGTTGCTGTTGCAACAGGTGCAACGTATGTACCAACATTAACTGAAACTACAACTTATTATGTAGCTGCAGAAAATACATCAAGTTATACTGCGGGTAGAGTTTTTGCAGGAACAGGAACTCAAACAGCACCATTTAGTGGATTAGTCTTTAATACTTCTACTAATATTCGTTTGAATTCTGTAAAAGTACATCCAAAACAAACTACTGGAGCGGCTGATGCTGGAGCACCAATTACAATTAAATTGTATAAAGATGGTGTTCAAGTGCCAGGAACAACTGCAGTTACTTTTACACCTGCTACCAATGTAGGTACGGTTTCTGCTTCAATTTCAAATACGGTAGTATTAAATTATGACATTCCAGCTGGAACAGGTTATAAATTATTAGCAACAAATGGATTAAGTTCTACGAACGTTTTAGGTAGATTAAGCAGTTTTCCTGCAACAACACCTACAGTAACTGGAGCAATTAGCTTTACTGGTTCGGCAAATAGTTTTGATGGAACTCCAGATGCAAGTTATAATAACTTCTTCGAATGGGATGTAACGGAATATTGTAGCTCAGCTAGAGTAGCTGTTACTGCAACTGTAGGTTGTACACCAGTTCAAGATTGTGCAACAATAGGAACCGCAACTACAACAGCAGTAACTTGTTTTGAAGGAACTGACGGAACAGCTACAATCACAATGTCTGACGAAACACCTTCTGAACCAGCAATTAGCTATACAGTTAATGGTGGAACTTCTCAAAATGCCACTTTAGTAGCTGGAGAATTTACTATTACTGGTTTAACAGTTGGAACACATTCAGTAGTAGTTTCAAATGTTGGTTGTCCTGATGTTACTGTTTCTATTACAGTAGCTGGACCAACTTCAGCATTAACTAATACAACGACTGAAGCAGTTTGTGGAAGTTATACTTGGTCAGTAACAGGTTTATCTTATACTGATAGCGGAACTTATACTGGTACAACAACTAACGGTGATGGTTGTACAGTTAACGAAACTTTAGAATTAACTGTTACCCCAAATACTTCAAACACAACTGTTGTCTCTGCTTGTGATACTTATACTTGGGCTGAAAATAACGAAACATATACAACTTCTGGAACTTATACATCAGTTGTAGATTGTCATACTGAAACGTTAGAATTAACAATCAATTCTGCTGCGACACCAACAGGAAGTGCAACGCAAACTATTTCTGTTGATACTGCAAACGAAGCTACTCTTGAAGATTTGGTTGTAAATCCAACAACTGTGATTTGGTATGCTTCTATTGATGATGCTCAAAACGAAACAAATCCTTTAGCGATTACTACCGTTTTAACAGATGGCGAAACTTACTATGCAGTAAATGTTTCTTCAGGATGTTCAAGTGCACCATTTGCAGTTACTGTAACAGTTGCATTAGGAACTAATGGTTTTGATACGGCTAATTTTAAATATTATCCAAATCCAACTTCGGGAATTATTACTCTTAGTTATTCGGATGAAATTACTGCTGTTAGCGTAATTAATATGCTTGGACAAATCGTCTTGGAAAGCAAAACAAATGGTAACCAAGTTCAAGTTGATTTATCATCATTACCATCATCGGCTTATTTTGTAAAAGTAGAATCTAATACTACTTCTACTGTGGTTAAGGTGATAAAAAGGAATTAAATTTAATTCCCATTAAAGAGGAAAGTTAAGTAATTTTCATAGATTTTTTTTAAGCAGAACCCTTCTCAAATATTTTGAGAAGGGTTTTTTGTATTTATTTTGTATTATTCTTAATTTTAAAGATTAATTTTTGCGTTTTTAAAGCCAAATTTTGTCTTAATTATTCTATATCTTTGCCAATACCGACTGTTTAATTTTTACGTTAATTCAAAAACAAATGAAATATCTTATCAAAATAGAAAGATGTTTTTATTTTATTTTAGTATTTGGATTTTTCCATACGAATAGTAGTGCGCAAAATCTTTTAAACAAACATTATTTATCTGACGACATTCAAAGTCAAATAAATTCCAATCCTGATCAAGCATTAAAAATTGCTCAATATCTTTTGAGTAAAACTAGTACTGCTAATGATGAAAAGGCAAAAGTGAACTATCTTATCTCAAAAGCATATATTGTAAAAGGAGATTATAGCAGTGCTTTAAATTTTCTCTACGAAGAAAAAGACTATGGTGATTATCTAAACGAAGAAAAATCTATTGATATTGACATTGCTAAAATTCGTGTTTTAAGAGAATTATCGTTAGACAAACAGTCAAAAAAAATCATTCAAGGACTTGAAGACAAACTAAAATCTACATCAGATAGTAAATTAAAAAGATATTTAGAAACATCAATTGCAATTGAAAATGCTAACTATTTATTAAAAGAAAACAAATCAGAAGAAGGAATTTCACTTCTTAAAAAACAGGAATCATCTGCTAATGAAACCCTAAAAACTGCCAAAGAATTAGAATTAAATTATCTAATAACCAAAGGACAATTGTTTTTAGCAACTAACGATTTGGCGCAAGCAGAAAAGAATTTTCAATCAGCAATTGACAAAATAAACAAACAAAATGCCGACAATATTTATTCTAAAATTGATGCTTTAAACGGATTAGCCAATGTGCTTTTTCTAAAAAAAGAATACAATAGAGTAGTTTCATTGGCAAACGAATCGATGATTCATGCTGAACGATTAAAGAATTTGTTTTTACAACTAAAAATCAGCGAAATCCAAAGCGCTAATTATTTGGCATTAAATGATTTTGATAACTACAAGAAAACGAACACCAAGTTTTTTGAATTGCAAACCGAAACGGAAGCTCAAGAGCAAGAAGCTATCAATACTAGCTACAATCTCATATCTGATGAATATACCGAAAACTATGAGAATGACGAAGCAAAATACTATGATATAATCTATATTTTTCTAGGATTAGTAATTATCGCTGCCTTAATTGGGTTTTTCTTTTGGCAAAAAACACTCCAACGCAAAAAACGATTAGATGAAATAATCAATTATATCGAAATTACAAGAAGCAATCTTTTGGGCGGTTTTAGCATAGCGGATAAAAAACAAGAACCAAAAAAACATGTCATTTTAAAAGAAACCGAAGAGCAAATTTTGAATAAATTAAAACGATTTGAAAGTTCAAAACGTTTTACTAGTAAAGATATTTCGCTTGCAGTTTTAGCAGGACAATTGGATTCGAATACAAAATATCTTTCGGAGATTATAAACAATCATTATCATGTCAATTTCAATACTTATATCAATAAGTTGCGAATAAATTATATCATAGAGAAATTAAAGAATGACCCAAATTTTATTAATTATAAGATTAGTTATTTAGCTGAAAATTGTGGTTTTTCATCACACAGTAGTTTTGCAACCGTTTTTAAATCGATTACAGGAATTTCTCCAGTTAAATTTATAGAATTATTGAATCAAGAAAAAGAAAATAATCTATTAGAAGAATAATGAAAACTAGAAAATATAGCTTTTGGTTATTGATGTTGATTGGTTGTCTTGTTACAACTCAATCTTTCTATGCTCAAAATTATAGAAAACTAGATAGTATTATTAATGTTGCTGGAAATGAAATTTATGTAAATCCAGACCATGTAATCGAAGTTGGTCAATCCATTGTAAAAAACGCAGGTGATAATGTAAATTATAAAATCAAAGGATATAAACTAGTTTCAGATGCTTATTCATCAAAAAGAGATTACGAGAAATCATTAGAATATCTAATAAAAGCTTCGGAATTATTAGATCAATCAAACGATGAATTGTTGAAAATAAGTATTGTCAACAAAACTGGAATACAATACCATCAGTTAAAAGTTTACGACAAAGCTATTCAGCACTTAGACCAAGCAGAGCAGTTGATAGCAGATTATCCAAACAAAGATTCGATTCACTCCGAATTAGGGAAAAACTATATCGTTAGAGGTTTTATTTATAAAGAAAAATTGAGTTGTGCTATTGCTATTGCTTTTATTGACAGAGGAATTGCTGAGTTATTGAAGTCAAAAGACAGAGCTGACGCATCAACCAAAATAAGTATTGCGATATATAACAAAGGAAATTGTTATCTCTTGTTGCACGACAATAAAAAAGCACTCGAAAATTTTCAGCAATCAGCCAAAATCGCTCAAGAAGTAAATGCAAAAAGTTTAGAAGCATTTGCATTAAAAGGTTCAGCCAAAGTTTATACGCTGGAAGGAAAAAATCTGGAAGCAATAAATGCTTTAAACAAAGCAGTAGAACTTTCGTCAGAAGTAAATGATTTAATTTTAAATCAAGAAATTTATAGAGGTTTAGCCGAAAACTATTTGGCAATAAACCAATGGGAAAAATATAAAATTAACCAAGGAAAATTTATAGACATTCAAAAATTAATTAAAGACCGCGAAAGAAATTCTGTTAGCGAATCTCTAGATGTAAAAGAAGTTGAATTAAAAGCAAAACAAGAAGATTCTTCAAAAAAATTCTATTATTTAGTTTTACTTTTATCGGTTATTTTGTGTTTAGGAGTCTTATTTTTCTATGTAATTGTTAAACGAAAGGGGAAAGAAGTTGAAACAATTAAGAACCAAATCTTCGTATTGCAAAACAAAAAAGCAAAGGAAGTTTAAACTTCATTTTTATCCCTAATTTACCTCAAAATAACGTCATTATACTTTGTAAATTCAGTAAATTACAAAGGAAAACCGTTTCTGCTCCATTACTATTTTCGTATCTTAGTGTAAGGAAATAAAAACTACTAATCGTTTTAGTCAATTGTCTATATAAATCAAGGCATTGAGAGTAGTGTTTTAAGAAAAAAATATTTTAAAAATAGTATTTATTGATGTATAAAAAACTGTTTTTCTTTTAAAAAACTGTGAATTTAACATTAAGAAATGCAAAAATTTTGGTTAAATCCGTTTGATGTTTTTAGTAAGCTTTTTTTAAGCATAAAAGACAAGGTTTCGGAAACAAAATTTGAAAACAATAGTATAATTAAAATTAATTTCTAGACGTTTTTCTTCTAAAAATTAATTTTTAAAATGAATTAAATTACCAACTAAATAATTTACAAAATGCAAAAAAATTACCCCTTTTTTGAAACCACATTATCAAAACCTGTAAATGGTATTTTTCAAAACAAAAACGCTTTTGGCAAAAATACCTTTCAGCGGTTTTTTGTTTTGTTCTTTTTGATACTAACTAATTTTGGTTATAGTCAATTAGCAACCGAATCATTTGAAAGTGGTATTCCGGCAACATGGGCAATTGGAGGAACACAAGGTGGAACTTCAACAACATTTACTAACAATTGGGTTCATACACCAACTGGCGGATATTTGGCAAGCGGTGGAGCTACGGTAAATCCTTCAACCAATAACACCGTTGGTACAACAGCTGAGTATTTTATGATTACACCTCAGTTTTTGACACCAACAGATGGTCAGATTCGTTTTTTTACTAAACAAGGAAGTTTTACTAATAGAGGAACTGTTTATCAATTAAGAATATCTACAGCAAATCAGCCCGATTTGAGTAGCTTTAACGTAACGCTTCAATCATGGACAGAGTCGCAATTAAATGTAGCGGCAACAACATGGGAAGAAAAAATTGTTAATATACCAACCATTCCTGCAGGAATTCCGGTTTATTTAGCATTTGTCGCAATCACTAATCAAACAGGAACAACGGCAACAAGCGGTGATTCTTGGTTTATTGATAATGCACGAGTAATTTCAAGTTGTTCACCAGTTACCAACCCAATGATTGTTCCATCTGAAACCGGAGCAGCAATATCATGGACGCATCCAACAGCAACTCAATTTGGAATTGACGTAGTTCCTACTGGTGCTGGACATAGCGCAACAGGAACTCCAACAGGAAATAGTTATAATGCAGAAGGTTTAGATCCTTCAACAAGTTATGATGTTTATATAATTGCAAATTGTGATTCGAGTACAAACAGTACTTGGGCTGGACCTTTCCCTTTTTCTACAACAACCGTTGGATTGTCTTGTAATACATCAATAAATATTCCTCCAGATGTAACGACAACACCTTTTGTGTTAAGTGATAATCTTGATCAATATTATGATAATACTACTTATGTTGAGATGAATAGCCAAGATTTTGGCTGTCAGCCAATTGGTCAAACTGGAAATCAGTTGTTAGGTAACCATGTTTATTTATCTTATACGCCAACAACATCTGGATTAATCAATATTACTCAAACGGCTAATGCTGTTTCTGGTGGTGGCGGAAATAACTGTTATAATAATCTTTCAAGTGTTTTTATATTTGATGGTTGTGCTGGTGTTGGAACTTCTGCAGCTTGTATAGGTGCAATGGTTACAACAAGTAATGCAACAACTGCTCAAATTTCAAATTTTTATGCGGTAGCAGGTCAGAACTACGTGTTTGTGATTTCGTCGCCATTTCAACGAACCAATCCTGGAGCTGGACTTTGTTTTACATTTACTATTAGTGGTTCAACATGTCCTTCGCCTTCTCAACCGTCAATTGCTATTGATGCTTTGCAACAAAATACAGCAACAGCTTCTTGGGATAATGTTCAAAATTTAGTTAGTGCTTGGGAATATATTGCTTTACCTGCAACATCTCCAGCGCCAACAGCTGGACAAACAGGAACAATTCCAACAACTACCAATGTAAATAATCCATTATCTGGACTTACTGCTGGATTTGCTTATAATTTATATGTACGTTCAGTTTGTAATGGAACTCCAGGAGAATGGTCAGCACCACGAGCATTCACAACACAGTGTAACACACAACCGTTACCATACTATACAGGTTTTACAAATGCATCAACCGCAAATGGAAATCCTGAACCATGTTGGGCTGTTTTGAATTTGAATAACGATGCTTATGCTTTCAACTATGGCGGTGATTGGCAAGGTGAACCAGTAGCAAAACTATCAACAGGAAATGCAGGCAATAATACTGATGATATGTTAATTACACCTCAATTTAACTTTGATGGTGTTACACAAAAAAGACTTCGATTTACCTATTCAGTATATGGAAATTGGGGATTAATAGTTGATAATCCAACTGGCGGACCAGGTTCATTTGAAATATTACTTTCAACTGGTGGTGTTGGTGAAGCTGATTTTACAACAGTATTAGTTCCTTTAACTTCTTATACTACAGCTTACAACCGCATTGAAATGATTGTTCCAATTCCAACAAATATTGTAGGAAATGCAAACATTGCTTGGAAATTGCCTTCGGGTGCTTTGCAAACAGGAATTCAATTTTATATTGATGATGTATATGTTGAAGATATGCCAGCATGTTCGGAGCCATCATATCCAACAATTACTCCAGGTTCAATAACCAATACTTCATTGGAATTATCTTGGACAAATGGTTATAATAATACACAATGGCAAATCGTTGCGCAACCAGAAGGAACAGGAACACCAACTACAACAGGAATTCTTGTAAATACAAATCCTTACACTTTAACCGATTTAATTCCGTCAACACGTTATGAAATTTACGTTAGAGCTTATTGTAATGAAACGGAACAAAGTATTTGGGCTGGACCAATATTTTTCCACACACTTTGTGATCCGCAACCAACACCATATCATGAAAGTTTTGACGATAGTGATCCAAATACTAAAAAATTCTGTTGGTCACAAAGAAATATAGCTGGCGATAACACCGAATGGAGAATTAATGAAAATGATGCTACTATTCAAGCTGCACCTTCTTTCTTTATTCCTTTTGGAGGATTTGACGATTGGTTAGTAAGTGGACCAGTTAATGCAGTAGGTTTAAAAAGACTTCGCTATAATTACAGAGCTGTAACAGGTATTTTTAATCCAGCACCAAGAGGTAATTTTGAAGTATTATTATCTACAACTCCAGATTTTGCTACTTATACGACGATTATTCCTTCTCATGATTTTACAAATACATCTTATGAAGAAAGAACAGCATTGTTTACAGGAACTGGAGTAATGTATATTGCTTTTAGAGTTCCACCAACAATGACCGATTTTAATAATTCGGGAATAATGTTTATTAATGATGTTACAATTGATGATGCACCAGCTTGTCCTTTTCCAACAGATTTAACAGCGACTAATCCAACTCCAAATGGAATCACACTTGGTTGGACAGCAGGATATAACGAAACAGCTTGGGAAATTGCTATTCAAGATCCAGGCGAAGGAATTCCTACTGGAAATGGAGTTTCAGTTTTAACAACGCCTTCAACAACTCAAGGTGGTTTACAACCAAACACAGCTTATGAATATTATGTAAGAGCAGTTTGTAGTGAAACCGAAAAAAGTGATTGGCGTGGACCAATTTCGTTTAGAACAGATTGTGTCGTTTATCCATCACCATTTATTGAAACTTTTGAACCGGCATCGGATACAAAATCGTGTTGGAGAGTTATCGACGGAAACCTTAATGGCGATACTTGGCAGTTGAACACAACGGTGAACCCTATTTTTGGCGAAATGATGGCAGGAATGTTTACTGGTAACAATGGTAATAATGATGACTGGTTAATTTCTCCAACAATCACGGTTCAACCAAATCAACGTTTACGTTTTTATTACAAAACATATAGTGAGTATTATGAAGAAGATTTGAAAGTTAAAATTTCTTTAAATGGTACAGATATTACACAATTCAACACAATTATTTATGAAAATAATAAAGTAATACCTACTGATGCTACAGGAACAATTGCTGGAGTTAATACCATAACAATGACTAATACTGATGGTGTTAGAATTGGAGATAGAGTAGATATTCCGGGTTGGGTAATTCCATATGGTTCAACAGTTACAGCTATTAATGGAAATGTTATCACAATTTCTGGAAATGCTGACGTAACTGCTGCTGGTCCGTTAAATGTTACTTTTGTTCATGAAATTATTAATAATACAGTAGTTCGTGAGGCGGTTATCAATTTAACAGGAATTACAGCTCCAACCAATATTAACTTTGGTTTTTATGTTCCTTATTTTCCACCAAATCCTTGGAATTATAGAGGTCAATTACTTTTTATTGATAATTTTATTATAGAAGATGTTCCAGCTTGTCCAACGGTATCAAATGTTAGTGTTTCAAATATAATTGACACTTCAGCTAGTATCAATTGGCAACCAAATGGAACAGAAACTTCATGGGAAATTTCAGTTCAACCATTTGGGACGCCAGCTCCAACAGGAGATACATTACCAGAATATTTATATACAGCAACAGCTCATCCATATGTAGTAACTAATTTAACACCTGCTACAAAATATGAATATTACATCAGAGCAGTTTGTACTGATGGTGGTAGCCAATGGGTTGGGCCATTTGAATTTACAACTCGTTGTGATTTTACCAATGTTTGTCAATACACAATTACAGTTACTAACGGAAATACAGGTACAGTAACTGACAATGTTAGCGTAATGCAAAACGGAGTTGAAGTACAAGCAATAGAATTCCCTGGATTTGGACAAACAAGTTTAGATTATACAATATTCCTTTGTACAGGAGTAGAATTTAATTTGTATTGGAATGGATTTGGAAGCGGAGTTCAATATTCAGAAGCTCAAATGGTTCTAAAAGATGAGTTCAATAACGTAATTTGGACAAGTCCACCAGGATTAGGTACTGTAAATACGAATTTATACACAGGATTTGCTAGTTGTGGCGTGATTACTTGTCCACAACCAACAAATTTAGCAGTAAACAATCAAGGTGTTCTTTCGTGGACGGCTGGAGGTTCTGAAGAACAATGGGAAGTAGCAATACAACCAATGGAAAACGGAACTTTACCACAATCAGGAACAATTGTAAATTCACCAAATTATACGCCAACTGCAGCTGATTTTGCTGATTTGACAGCTGGAACTTACGAGTTTTTCGTTAGAGCAATTTGTGGAACAAATGATAACAGTTATTGGTCAGGTCCAAAAGTATTTATTCGTAATGATGAACCAACAACAGCTCTTCGTCTTCAAACAAATGTTGACGAAATGTGTAACGCTTCTGGAACAAAAGCATCATTTATTGGAGCTACAGCATCAACAGTTCCAACAACTTGTGAAGGTGTAAATGGTGGCGATATTTGGTTTGATTTTGTAGCAACTTCCAAAGTTCATTACATTGAAATTAAAGATTTAGCACCAGGAAGTTATTACGATTCTTCTTTTGAAGGTCCATGGCCAAAAATTATCACATCGTTATATGAAGAATTAACAGATGGTTCTTTGGTTGAAAAAGGATGTAGCGACAACAACTCGTTTACAGCAATATATTCTTCTGAGTTAACCGTTGGAACAACTTATAAAATAAGATTAAAATTAAACGATAATATACCAAACTCAAAAACATTCTCAATTTGTGTAACAACACCTAATGATATGTGTGACATCAACGCATTCAATTATGATTTTGAAAAACTTGCAATGCAAGGTGTGACTGGAGTTTCAACAATTATTACTCACTTGGTTGTTCCAGGATGGAGAACAAATACGGATTGGGGAACAATGTTCTTTAGTGAATCGATAAATTCAATAGGTTCTCAATCCTATTCAGGTGGTCAACACCTTCAAATTACAGCCGATGGTGAAGAAGAATGGGATCCAACGGATCCAAACATCAAAGGTTTGTATAAAGACATGGACACTTCTGAAGCAACTGAAGTAGATTATAGTTTTGCTAGTGGTTCAAGAGCTGGCGGATCAGCTATTCAACTTTATGCTGGTCCTGTTTCTGGTCCATTTGAATTAGTGATAGAAGATTTTACAAATGAAATTCAATGGAAATTTATTTCTGGAACGTATAATGTTCCTGTTGGACAAACAAAAACAAGATTTATTTTCAGACCAAAAGAAAATGCAATTGGTCATATAATAGATGCAGCCAATTTCAAAATTCCAACCGAAATCTCAACCGAAGAAGGAGTTACTTTAGATTGTACTACAACAACTACTACATTAGTAGCTAGAGGAATTGGTCAATGGATTGCAGATGAAAATAATCCATCAGCAGTAGTGATTGCTTCTCCAAATAGTGGAACAACTTCGGTTTCAGGATTTAATTCACCAGGAAATTATGTATTCCATTGGAAAACACGTTACTGTGAACAATCAATAACTGTTGAAAAACAAGGAACAACCGATGTTCCTCAAGTAACATCACCAGTAAATTATTGTTTAAACGATACCGCAACAGCTTTAACCGCAACAGTTGCAACTGGAAATACAATGATTTGGTACACGCAACCAACTGGCGGAACAGGAACAACAGTTGCTCCAACACCAAGTACAGCTACAGCAGGGAATTCTCAAATGTTCTACGTTGCTGCAGTTGATGCCAATGGATGTGAAGGCGCAAGAGTTCAAATTGTGGTTCAAGTAAATGATATACCAACCGCTACAATTTCGGGGACAACAACTATTTGTGAAGGAACAACAACTGTAATTTCGTTCGTTGGAACTCCAAATGCAGTCGTAACTTATACTATAAATGGTGGTTCAAACCAAACGGTAACTTTAGATGCAACTGGAGTTGGTTCAGTAACAACGGCAACTTTAACAGCTAATGCAAATTATGTTTTAGTAAGTGCATCAATTACAAATGGAATTACGTGTACACAAACATTAACAGGTTCTGCATTGGTAACAGTTGAACCATTAGCAACTGTTACAATCTCTGGAACAACAGCAATTTGTGACGGTTCAACAGCAACAATAACGTTCAACGGAACTGCAAATGCTACGGTTACTTATACAATAAATGGTGGTGCAAATCAAACGATAGTTTTAAGTGCTGCTGGAAATGCTTCAATAACAACTCCAGCGTTATCAACAACAGCAACTTACGCGTTAGTTAGTGTTGCTGCTCCAGGAAGTTTGGCATGTAGCCAAAACCAAACCGGTTCGGCTGTAATTACAGTAAACCCAATTATTACTCCAGAAACCGATTTTGATTTTGATTTGACGTATTGTACTGGTTCGGAAAATGAATTACCAAATTATGCAACAGGATTTACAACTGGCGGACTTTTCTCAGCACCAACTGGTTTAAGTATAAATACTGCTACAGGTGAAATTAATTTTGGAGCAAGTACGGCTGGAACGTATTTAATTAGATACAGAATTGAACCTGATACAGCTACGTGTAATGTTGGTGGCGAAAGCACTTTTGAAATTACAGTTTCAGAAAGTTTAGTCTTCACAATTGATCAAGAATGTGAAAACAGCATGTTGACATTATTTGTTGTTAATCCAACATTTGATACTAATGCGGCAACTTATACTTGGACACAAAACGGTTCAACTGTTGGAACAGACGAAACCTTCAATGCGGAAGAATATTTGGCTCAAAATCCATCATTAAACTTACCGTTAACGTTCCAGCTTGCAGTTGGATTAAACGGATGTGATTCATCAGCGAGTTATACAGTAGATAATAATCCATGTCAAATAATCCCAAGAGGAATTTCTCCAAATAATGATGAATTGAACGATACGTTTAATTTAACTGGATTTGGAGTGAGAAAAATTACCATATTCAACCGTTACGGTGTTGAGGTATTTACGTTCTCAGGAAATTATACTAATCAATGGAAAGGACAAACAGATGGTGGAAAAGATTTACCAGACGGAACTTATTTCTACAGCTTAGAAACCACAAACGGAACTAAAACAGGTTGGGTATATATCAACAGAGAATATTAATAAAGGAAGCTTTTAATAAATAAAAATGACACACCTAATGAAAAAAGGATATTTAGCACTAGCATTACTATCATTGTTCGCATTGGAAGTTGAAGCACAGCAAGATCCACATTATACGCAATATATGTATAATATGAATGTAATGAATCCAGCGTATGCAGGTTCAAAAGAAACTATTTCTGGAGCATTACTTTATCGCCAACAATGGGCTGGATTAGAAGGTGCGCCAAAAACGGCTACTTTTTCTATTCACAGTCCAGTAGGCAAAAACGTTGGTTTAGGATTTTCTGCTATTTCAGATAAAATTGGTCCAGTAGAAGAAACCAATGTTTTTGGAGATTTCTCATATACTGTAAATATGGGTGGAAATAGCAAATTAGCATTTGGTTTAAAAGCTGGAGCAATTTTCCAAAAAATTGGTTTATTTTCAGAAATTGGAAACGGATATACACAACAACCAAATGATTTTGCTTTTGATGAAAACAGTAATAACATAAAATTGAATATTGGAACAGGATTATTTTTCTACACCAATAAATATTATGCTGCATTATCTGTACCAAATATGCTTGATGGAAAACACCTTGATATTACTCGAAACGGTCAAGAATATCAATTTGGAAGTGACACACAACATTATTTTTTAACCAGTGGTTATGTTTTTGATTTGTCTCCAAATACTAAATTCAAACCTTCTTTTATGTTGAAATCGGCATTTAAAGCGCCAACTTCTTTAGATTGTTCAGCAAATTTCTTGTTATTTGAAAAATATGAAATTGGCGGAACTTATCGTTTAGACGACTCTTTTGGAGCAATGGTGAACTTTGCTGTTACGCCTTCAATACGAATTGGTTATGCGTATGACCATGTAATTTCAGATATTAGAGGAACTGCTCCTGCTTCACATGAATTCATGTTGTTATTTGACTTAAATTTGTCTAAAAAAGTTTCTGTTTCACCAAGATTTTTCTAAAAACAACCAACCATGAACAAAACATATATCACACTTAGTTTGATGTTGCTACTAACAGCAAGTTACGGACAAAATAGTGCGACTGCCAAAGCCGACAAACTTTTTGAAAGCTACCAGTATGTTGCTGCTATTGATGAATATTCTAAACTTGCCGAAGGAAAAAACGGTAACGAATATATTTATACCCAATTAGCCGATAGTTATTATAATGTATTTGATGCCGAAAATGCTTCAAAATGGTTTGCAAAAGCTACCGCAAAAGGAAAAGCTGATGCCGAAACCTATTATCGGTATGCGCAAACCTTGAAAGTTTTAGGAAAATACCAAGAAGCAAACAAGCAAATGGATGTTTTTGCTAAAATGATTCCTTCAGATGCGCGAGCGAAAGAACATTTAGCTAATCCAAATTATATTCCAAGTTTGGCAAACAATTCAAAACTTTTTGACGTTGCCCAAACCAACATCAACAGCAAAGGACAAAGTGATTTTGGTGCTTTGTTAACCAATGATAACACACTTTATTTTGCCAGTACTAGAAATGTTTCAAACAAAACGGATAACTGGAATAAGCAACCGTATTTGGATATTTATCAGGCAACAAGAGATGAAAAAGGAACTTTTTCTGAACCTTCGCAAGTAAAAGAATTGAATACACCTTTTCACGATGGACCAATTACGTTGAGTGCTGACGGAAACACCATGTTTTTTGCTCGTGATGGACACAGCGAAGGTCAATTTGAAAAAAATAAAAAAGCCAATATCAAAGTTGGTCAACAAGGAATTTACAAAGCGACTAAAGTTGACGGAAAATGGACAAACGTTGAAGCGTTGCCAATCAACAGCACAAACTATTCGGTTACTAATCCAAGTTTGAGTAAAGACGGAAAAACATTGTATTTTGCTTCTAATATGCCAAATGGTTTAGGTGAATCTGATATCTGGAAAGTTTCTGTTGAAGCAAACGGTTATGGAAAACCTCAAAATTTAGGTCCAAATGTAAATACAGCCGATAGAGAAAATTTCCCTTTTATTGATGATGATAACACCTTGTATTTTGCTTCAACAGGAAGACAAGGATTAGGCGGTTTTGATGTTTTTAAAGCCGATATGAATAGTTCTTCTGTTGCAAAAAATCTAGGAAAACCAGTAAATACAGAGAAAGATGATTTTGCATTCAGTTTTAACAAAAGCCAAAATGTAGGTTATTTTTCTTCTAACAGAAACGGAAATGATGCAATTTATTCAGCATCGCCATTGTGCAAAGCAGAAGCTATTGTTTTGGTTACAAATGCGAAAACAAAATCGCCATTGGCTAATGCTTCAGTTGCTATTTTAGACGCAAAAGGAAATGTAATTGCTACTGAAAAAACAAATTCAGAAGGAAAAGTAAGTTATCCAATCGAATGTAATTTAGGTTATGGATTGCAAATTTCGGCTCAAAACTTTGAATCAACAACTTCTGCAGTAAAAGCCAATAAAGCTGGTGCAACAACAGTTGAGGTTGCTTTAACACCATCGGAAGTAATTATTACCGATAAAGAAGTGATTTTAAGCCCAATTTATTTTGATTACGATAAAAGTAATATTACAGCTCAAGGTTCGGCAGAATTGGATAAATTAGTAAAAGTGATGAAAGATAATCCTTCGATGGTTATCTTTGTAAAAGCACATACTGATTCAAAAGGAAGTCAAGCATACAATTTGAATTTATCTGAAAAAAGAGCACAATCAACGGTTCAATATTTAATTTCAAAAGGAATTTCACAAGGAAATATTTCTGGAAAAGGATTTGGAAGCACAGAGCAAAAAGTAAATTGTGGAACTAATTGTACTGAGGAACAAGATGCTCAAAACAGACGCTCAGAATTCTTGATTGTAAAAAAATAGATTTAAAATATAAGACCTTCCGATTTATTAAGATTAAAGTTTAAAAGTTAATTAATTTTGTAAATGGAAATCAATAGCTAATCTCAACGAAAATTTGGGATTGGCTATTGTGCATAAATAAGATGATTTAATGAAGAATATTTTAAAGTTAATTTTAGCACTGGTTTTCACCAATATAGTAGTTGCACAAAATGAACCAAATGATTGTGTTAACGCAATTATTGTATGTGGAAATGGAAGTTTTACATCCAACGCAAATGGTAGTGGAAACAATCAAGAAGTTAATGCCTGTGGTGGATTTGAAAATAATTCACTTTGGATAAAAATAAATGTTGTTCAAGGAGGAACATTGGGTTTCAATTTAATTCCTGATGATCCTAGTATTGTTGTTGATTATGATTTTTGGGTTTTTGGACCAAATCCTAATTGTACTGCATTAGGAGCTCCAATTCGTTGTTCTACAACTAATCCTTTGGCTGCTGGATTATCCAATAATATAACAGGAATGAATGGTTCAACTTTAGTAACACAAGCTGGTCCTGGACCTGATGGAAACGGTTTTGTTAGATGGTTGACCGTTATACCTGGGCAATCTTATTACATAGTAATTGATAGACCTGTTGGTGATGGAGGTTTTCAAATTCAGTGGACAGGTTCAGCTATGTCTGGAACAGGAGCTTTTACAACTCCACCAACGGTGAATTCTATAGCTGACGTTTTGACTTGTAGTAATACGCCAAATGTTGGAATTTATAATCTTGATACAGTAAGATCACTCATAAATACAGACACAACTAACAATACGATTTCTTTTCATACATCATTAGAAGATGCAAATGATAATGCAAATCCATTGCCAGATATTTATGCCAATATATCTAATCCTCAAACAATTTTTGTTAGAGTAACAAATAATGTTTCAGGTTGTTACAATACTACCGATTTTGACTTGGTGGTAAATTTAGTGCCTAACGCTTCGTTAAGTCTTTCTGATACAGATATTTGTTCTGGAGATAGTGTAACGGCAACTTTCACGGGAACTCCAAATGCTACATTTGATTATATTTTAGATGGTGGTTCAATTCAAACAGCAATTCTAAGTGCTTCTGGAACATTCACTATAACAGAAACTCCTACAACAGATAGAACATACACTCTAACAGGAGTTAGAGTTTTGGACGGTTCAGGAACTGTAATTTGTTCGCAACCATTAAGCCAAATGATTACGGTTATCGTAAATCCTATACCAACAGTAACCATATCAGGAACGACAACAATTTGTTCTGGAGCAACTACGGTTATTACTTTTACTGGAACTCCTAATGCTACAGTTACTTATACTGTCGATGGAGGAAGTAATCAAACTATTCTTTTGGATAATACAGGTTCAGCAACTCTTACGACACCAGTATTAACTTTAAATAGCACATATAGTTTAGTAAGTATTATTTCATCGGGAACTTCTTTGTGTAGTCAATCACAAACAGGATCTGCTATTATAACAATTGGTTCTCTTCCAACGGTAACTATTTCAGGAACTACATCAATATGTTCAGGTGCTACAACTCAAATAACATTTACAGGAACACCAAATGCAACGGTTACTTATACCGTTGATGGTGGAAGTAATCAAACAATTGTTTTAGACGGAACGGGTTCAGCTATTATAACTACACCTGTATTGACTAATAACAGCACTTATGATTTAGTAAGCGTTTCATTGCCTGGAACACCACTTTGTGTTCAGTCCCAAACAGGTTCAGCGGTTATATCTATAAGTCCTACGCCAACGGCAAGCATTTCAGGAACGACAACAATTTGTTCAGGCGAAACAGCAACAATTACTTTTACAGGAACGGCAAATGCAACCGTTACTTATACTATAAATAGTGGAAGTAATCAAACTATTGTTTTAGATGGAACTGGGGTTGCAGTATTAACGCCAACGTTAACAGCTGATACAACTTATGCTTTAGTAAATGTAAGTTTAGCAGGAACGCCACCATGTAGTCAAATAATAGTTGGTTCAGCAGTAGTTGATGTTCTTCCAATGCCAACAGTAACTATTTTGGGAACTACCTCTATTTGTTCTGGTGATAGTACAACAATTTCTTTTAATGGTACGCCAAACGCAACTGTTACTTACACCATAAATGGAGGTTCTAATCAAACAATAACGACAAATTCTACTGGAAATGCAGTTATTGTAACTGGACCATTAACTTCAGATACTACCTATAGTTTAGTCAGCATAATAGACAACAGCGGAACAATGCCAGTATGTACTCAAACATTAAGCGGAAATGCAGTTGTAACGGTTAATTCAATACCTGTTATTACAACTGTTTTACCCAATCAAATTGTTTGTTCAGATGATATAGTTATCACTAATCCTTTTGTAAGTTTGCCATCTGGAGCTACATTTACATGGACTAATACTAATCCTGCAATAGGATTGCCTGCTTCAGGAATGGGTAATATTCCTAATTTCACAGCAAGTAACACCACAAGTTTAGCTATTTCAGCAACTATTGATGTACTAGCCACAAGTAATGGATGTTCTTCTTCTCAGTCATTTACTATTATTGTCAACCCACGACCATTTGCCAATCCAACCATCACAGATTATGCGTTGTGTG
>DAOLYL010000023.1:0-6378 GCA_035425765.1 Flavobacterium sp.
CTTCTTTGGAAGGCAAATGATAATGAATAACGTGTTTCATCTCGGGAATATCCAAACCACGAGCTGCCAAGTCAGTAGTAACCAAATAACTCACACTTCCATTTCTAAACTGAATTAAAGCGCGTTCGCGTTCATCTTGATCCATTCCACCGTGATAATAAGTAGCATAAATTCCTTTTTCATTCAACGAATCGCTGATTCGTTCTGCTGCATCTCTATGATTACAAAATATCAATGCCGATTGCGATTTCAGTGAACAAATCAAATTAAATAAACTCCCAATTTTATCTTTTTCCTTAGAAACGACCAATTTCATCGAAAGATTTACTTTATCTTCTTCTGTTGGAATAAAATCTAAAACCGTTGGATTTACTACTCTTGTGTATTTTGGAATTTCAATTCCAGATGTTGCCGAAACTAATATTCGCTTATTCAGTTTAGATAATTTACTGATAATAAATGACATTTGTTCATGGAAACCCAATTGTAGCGACTTGTCAAATTCATCTAAAATTAAGGTTTGAACTCTATCAATAGTAAAAGTTGCTCTATCAATATGATCCGCAATTCTTCCAGGAGTTCCAATTAAAACTGCTGGTGGATTTGATAAATTCTTGATTTCCGTTTCTATGGAATGACCACCATAACATACATTTACTTTATATGCTGTGCCCATTTTTTTCCAAACCTGCTCAATCTGTAATGCTAATTCTCTTGACGGTACTAAAATCAAACATTGAACACCAGCAACTTGCTCATCCAATAATTCAAAAATTGGTAGCAAAAACGCCAATGTTTTCCCTGAACCAGTTGGAGAAAGTAACAAAACATTGCTGTCATTTAAAATGGTTTCTTGTGCAGAAAGTTGCATTTCATTTAAGCTTTCGATGCCTAAATTTAAGAGTATATTGTTGGAATGGTGCTGATTTTTCATTTGGCAAAGGTAAAGCCAATTATGAATTAAAAATTACGAATTACGAATTTTACAAGAAAAGTGAAATTATTCAAACCCTTTTTCCTCTTCAAAAAGCAGCTTAATATTCTCATACGAGTTTTTTAATGCTTCTTTCACTTGCTCAGGATTGAGCCACGCTACTTTTTCAATTCCTTCGTTTAGTTGCGGAATTAATTCACCTTCATGTTCGGAATACATTTCAAACCAATGGGTTATTTTTAACTTAAATATCTTGTTTCTCTTAAAAATATGATAGGTTTTTTGTAGTTTTCTTTTGATTTTTAATTTACCAACACCTGTTTCTTCTTCAACTTCACGCATGGCGGTCAAATTCATTTCCTCGCCTTTTTCTTTTCCGCCTTTTGGCAAATCCCATTTACCATTTCTGAAGATAAATAAAACTTCGCCTTTTTTATTATAAACCAAACCGCCACCAGCTTTTTGATAGGGAACTTTTTCTTTTAGTTTGGTTAGAATAGCTTTCTCGTCAGGATAATAGAGATAGGCATTTTCTACTTTATCAGTGTAGATATTGATAACTAATTTTCGAATATCTATACTCTCAAGCAAAAACAATTGAAAATTGGTTTCCTTTTCAATTTTATTTGTTAAAAAAAGAGCTTTCTCGTTGACAAAAACTTTATACATTTGTACTATGATTTTTAATAAAGACACAGCCGAAAAAACAGCCGAGTTGCTTTTACAAATAAATGCAATTAAATTGAATCCTAAAAATCCTTTTACATGGGCTTCAGGTTGGAACTCACCAATTTATTGTGATAATCGCTTAATCCTCTCATTTCCAGCGATAAGAAATTTTGTTCGCGAAGAATTTTCTAAATATATTGAAAAAGAATTTGGAAAACCTGACGTAATTGCTGGCGTTGCTACTGGTGCAATTGGCATTGGCATACTTGTTGCAGAATATATGGGATTACCATTTGTTTATGTTCGTCCGGAACCAAAAAAGCACGGAAGACAAAATCAAGTGGAAGGTTTTTTGCAAAGTGGTCAAAATGTGGTAGTTGTTGAAGATTTAATTAGCACAGGAAATAGTAGTTTACTTGCAGTTGAAGCACTAAAAGAAGCTGGCGCAAATGTTAAGGGAATGGTTGCTATTTTTACGTATGGTTTTGATATTGCAACAGAAAACTTTAAAAAAGCGAATGTAGATTTGAATACGCTTGCCGATTATGAGCATTTATTACAGTTGGCTGTTGCCAAAAATTATATAACCGAAAAAGAGCTTTCCACTTTGCAAGAATGGCGTAAAAGCCCATCGACTTGGAATAAATAAAAAATTACGAATTAGAAATTACGAATTACCAAATAACCGAATTATCATATGAACCTAGAAAGCCCAAAAGTAACTGTAGAAAAATCAGCTGAGTATTTATATACTGCTTTGTCTGACGTAAAAAACTTTGAAAAACTAATGCCTGAAAACATTGCGAAATTTGAAGTATTAGGCGATGATATTTTTAACTTTGGTTTAAAAGGTATGCCAGAAATCAAACTTAGATTAAAAGAAGGTGTGCCACATTCAAAAGTAAATCTTGCTGCAGCTAGTGATAAATTGCCTTTTACGCTAACTGCTAATTTAGACACAGTTTCTGAAAACTCAACTAGTGTACAATTGTCTTTTAATGGTGAATTCAACCCAATGATGGCGATGATGATTAAAGGTCCAATTACAAAGTTTATTGAGACTTTAGCACAGAATATGGGAAAACTTTAATAAGCTCATCAACTTGACTTCAAATGAAAATTGTTGATCATAAACAAACATGGGAAGGATTTTTTACCTATCCATCTGATGATGATTATAGCGATCAAGATTTGGAAGTCACTTTCATAATGGAATTAATTTTTAATGAAAATTCGTTTATAGGCACATCAAGGGATTCTGAATCTGAACACATTTTCGAAGAACCTACGATAGTTAAAGGATTTATTGAAGATAATAAAATCAGTTTTATTTTAAATTACCCTTGTTATTACTATGAAGATGGAAATATTCAAATCGATAAAGATTTTCCTCATCCTAATGTTGAATATCTTGGTTATTATGACGAATATGAGAAAAAATTTTCAGGAACTTGGGAAATAATAATCCATGAAGAAAAAATTTCTGAGGATAATTATCTTGAAGGATTTATATACGGCGACTTTGAAATGCAGCGAATAAAATAAAACGATTTTAAACTGTTATTTTTTTATTTAATAGTTTATTGAAACTTAAAGCTGAGAATATTAATAAGCTATAAGCCGTAAACAATAAGCATAAAAAAAGCTACTTTTCAGTAGCTTTTTTTTATTTCACCGTAGTCAATCGTTTATCAATTACTCGTTCCATATAATCTTGAATAAATGCTTTACATCGCATTTCAAGTGAACCCATTTCAGGATTTCGACGATTGATTAAATTTCGCTCCATGGCTTTGTCATTCTTATAGTAGAAACCAACGGCTTTTTTTCCGTCGAAAGTACAGATGTAGTTACCACTCATATACTGATAAACATTGCCCGAATGTTTGATTACAAAAGGTGGAACTTGCTTATCACTGATTAAACTTCTGCCCCAACTTCTAAATGGTTTTTGATATCCAATCATATCCAGAAGCGTTGGATAAATATCGATTTGTTGTGCCCAATCATTATTGACGCCAACATACTTTTTATTTGGCGTAAAAAATAATATTGGAACGGTATGTTTATTAAATTCTTTTCGATATTCGTCATACGCAATTGTATTGCCATGATCGGCAACCATCACAAAAATGGTGTTGTTGTACCAAGGTTGTTTTTTGGCTTCGGCAAAGAAACGCTGTAAAGCAAAGTCAGTATAACCAATACATTGATTGATATTTACTTTTCCTTTTGGAAACTTGCCTTCATATTTTTCTGGAATTTGATATGGCGCATGTGATGAAACTGAGAACATCGTTGCCATAAAAGGTTGTTTCTTTTTCGATATTGTTTTATTAAAATATTGAAAGAAAGGTTCGTCCCAAATTCCCCAAACACCATCAAACTCCGCATCATTATTGAATTCGTTTTTACCATAATAATGATCATAACCCAATATATTTCCGAAACCTAGAAATCCCATGGAACCATTTGGCGCACCATGAAAAAAAGAAGTATCATAACCATCACTTTTTAACGTTGAAACTAACGACTCTATTTTTTGTTTTGGATAAGGTGACGAAGTAAATGCAACTTTAAAAGATGGTATTCCGGCAATAACTGAAGAAACACCATGAATAGACTTCCATCCGTTGGCATAAGCATTCGTATAAATCAAACTACTCTGTGCTAACGAATCGATAAAAGGTGTATAACTTTCATAATCAGCTATTTTCATGTCTTTATTGAAAGCACCACTATATTCTCTTCCAAAACTTTCTAAAATAAAAACAACAATGTTTGGCTTGGTTGAAGGATTGTTTTTGTACTGTTTTATTGGAACTAATAATGAATCTACTATTGCTTTTGGAAGGTAGTTCTCTTTCTTAAACATATTGGCACTCCAAGTTCTGATGATGGCAAAAGGCGTGTTTAAAACCAAATCAGCTTGGGAAGAATTAGTCACATATCGGCTGGCGTCTAACAGATTTATAGGTCGTGTACTTTTTCTAAAATCGCCACGAATTCCACCAACACAAAGCGTTATTATCAACAAGAAACTAACAATTGATGTTATAAAGTATTTAACGTTTGGTTTTTCAGTATGTTCTTTGACCTTAACTATTTTGTAAAGTCGTATCCAAACATAAGCAGTTAGGAAAAACAATAAAAACACATGCCAATAATCAATTACGAAACTCAAGAACAATAGACCTTTATTACTCTCGTTTTCCAGCGATTCTAGAGATGCTTTTGTACTCCTTCCAAAAATAAATCTATAGTAGATAAAATCGGCAAAATTGAAAACGTAAGCCAATAAATTGGTAACAAAATACAAGTAAAACAAAAACTTTTGGTATCCTTTTTTAGCATTGACTAAAACGGGGAAAACAGAAAGAATGATAAACAAACCGTTGATATAAAGTATCGAAGTCGTATCAAAAGCAATACCGTGATAGCATAACCTGAAAAAGTCAACAATTCCGTCAACTTTAATTAAATCACTATTGTAAACAAAGAACAAAACTCGGGCTAAAAAATAAAATACATACGCTAATAGTATTCTATAAAACAGCGCTTTGTATTCTATAAATCGTGGAAATTTATGCATGAACTATTTTAATTAAAACAATACAAAACTACATATTTCGACATTATTTTTGTCATAATCTAAATTATTATTGTGTTTAATTACAATTATCATTAATTTGCATCAAAAATTCATCCTACATGGCTTCAATTACACGTCTTTTTGATTTTCCTTATCATCAATTAGAAAAATATAACATACCTGATGCTCTAGTTACTAAGCAAAACGGTGAATGGATCAAAACCTCAACTCAAGAATATATTGATAATGCAAACACTATATCAAGAGCATTATTGCGTTTAGGAGTTCAAAAAAATGATAAAATTGCCATCATTTCTTCTAATAACAGAACCGAATGGCACATTATGGATATTGGAACGCTACAAACTGGAGCGCAAACAGTACCTATTTATCCAACCATTTCTGAAACTGATTATGAATATATTTTAAACCATTCGGAAGCTATCTATTGCTTTGTTTCCGATGATGAAGTGCTTCATAAACTGAATGCCATAAAAAACAATGTTCCTAAACTAAAAGAAGTCTATTCGTTTAATCAAATTGAAGGTTGTAAAAACTGGACAGAACTATTAGAATTAGGCAAAGACACCAGTAATCAAGATGTAGTTGAAGATAGAAAAAACAACGTAAAAGGATTAGAACTTGCTACAATAATCTACACCTCTGGAACAACTGGCAAACCAAAAGGCGTAATGCTTTCGCACAACAATATTGTTTCAAATGTCTTAGATTCAGCTAATAGAATTCCTTTTGATGCAGGGAAAAGTCGTGCATTGAGCTTCTTGCCTATTTGTCATATCTATGAGCGAATGGTGACTTATATCTATCAATATTATGGCGTTGCCATCTATTTTGGTGAATCAATAGAAAAAATATCAGACAATATAAAAGAAGTACAACCCAACGTAATGACTGGTGTTCCTAGACTTATAGAAAAAGTCTATGAAAAAATCATTGCAAAAGGTTCTGAACTTACTGGAATTAAAAAGAAATTATTCTTTTGGGCAGTTGAAGTTGGACTAAAATATGAACCTGACCATTCTAATGGTTGGTGTTATGATTTCCAGTTGAAAATTGCCAGAAAACTTATCTTCAGCAAATGGAAAGCTGGTCTTGGTGGAAAATTAGATTTAATCGTTAACGGAAGTGCAGCTTTGCAACCTCGACTAGCTCGCATATTTGC
>DAOLYL010000023.1:6478-13464 GCA_035425765.1 Flavobacterium sp.
AAAGAAATGTTCAAAACCTCTGGAGGAAAATATATTGCGCCTCAGTTGTTAGAAAACACTATGAAACAATCTCGTTTTATTGAGCAAATTATGGTAATTGGTGCCGATCAAAAAATGCCAGCTGCTTTTATTCAACCAAGCTTTGATTTCATAAAAGAATGGGCAAAAATCCATAATGTCAATATAGGAACTACTAACGAAGAAATAATTTGTAACCAACAAGTTATTGACCGAATTCAACAAGAAGTTGACACACTAAACGAGAAATTTGGTAATTGGGAAAAGATTAAAAAGTTTGAATTAACTCCTGATTTATGGACTATTCCTGCTGGACATTTAACACCAACTATGAAACTAAAACGAAAAGTAGTGATGGAAAAATACATCAATCTTTTTCACAAGATATACGGTTAACATTGACCTAAGCACTATTCTATTGCTGTTTTGTTTATTAACAATTCTATTCTTTAAAAAGTTAACAATTAAACAGTTGTTAAATTATTATATTCTCATTATTTTAATACTTTTATTGAACTAATCAATAAAACAATAAACTATGAATGTAAAAAACTTTTTAGTAGCAGGAATTGTTGGAGGAATTGTAGATTTTCTCCTAGGTTGGGTATTTTATGGAATGTTATTTAAAGACATCTATCCAGAAACACCTGATATGAAATTAGAATTCATCTTTCTAGGATGTTTAACTTTTGGACTATTAGTGTCCTACATCTTTACAAAGTGGGCAGGAATTACAAATGCAATGACAGGTTTAACCGCTGGAGTTGTAATAGGTCTTCTTTATGGTCTTTCTACCAACTTCTTTATGTATTCTAACATGCCTTTGAATGTTCAAAACTTTATGATTGACATGGTTATTTCTATCATTATTGGTGGTGCTGTTGGTGCTGTAGTTGCACTAATAAACGGAAAAATGAAATAGTTGAATTGATTTATATTGTGAAACCACGACTGTACTTTTATAGTCGTGGTTTTTTTATTGCTAAAAAACACCATCTCACTTTTATTACCTTTAGAAAACTAATAATTACAGAATATAAACAAAAATATTTTCTAAAAATTAATCTAAAGCAACCTTGATTTGTTGTTATGGTTTTTGTGTTATTCTTATTGTTATCCACTTCATCACTCACAAAATCACACTAAAAGTAAATATATATTTACAAAAATACCTAAACGTGACCTGTTTTGACCCCTTTTGACCTGTTTTGAACTCTTTTGACCCTTTTTGACCTGTTTTGAACCCCTTGTTCGCATGTTGTTCGGGTTTTGCTCGGGTAACCCTCGCAAAATGGGTACTTTTTGCGAACAATACGTGGAGAAAACCCGAAGAAAGAAGAAAGAATCAATATGAAAAGTTAGTTTACTTTATTTGTTTAAACCACATTGAAATCATAGGTTTTGTGGCAGTAATTAAAGCTTTTCATTTAGTTTTAATTATTGGTAGTGGAGTAAAATCTAAAAATGTTCTTTGAAAATCTTTTTTTAAGGAGGTTAAAGCTAGTTGGGGTTATTGCTATTCAACCGCTAATGAATTTTGAAAAATATATTTCAATCGAGTTTATTATTCTACTCTAGTAGTATTTTTTCTCAATTGTTATTTGCGATAGCAAAAATGTAATAAAAAAAATGGCTACCCTTTCGGATAACCATTTTGTTCGTTTTTGATTGATTAATTAAAATAAAAACCCGCTGGAATTACGCCAACTGTTTTGTCGGTAAGTAAATCACCAGTAAGTGAGTAAACATAGATTTTTCCGTTAGAGCTATAATCTATAGCATCGCCTATGTAAACTTTGTTGTTTTCGACCGCAAAACTATATACGCCATAAACGCCTTGTTCCGTTGTAGAGAATAACTCTGCTGTAGGTAATGTTGTTGCTGATAAAGTTGTTTTATAAATATCAGAATCAACAGTATAATATAAACGGTTGTCTTCAATTTCTAGATTAGATGGATGTTGACCTATTGGAAAATCAATTGTAGAAGTAACGGTATTGTTTGACAATCGAATTTTTACTAGTTTACCTAGGGTTTCACTGCCTGTCCAAGCGGCTTTTCCTCCACAGATTACATATAAATAACCGTCTTCTTCTTCCAACGAATTAGGAACATCTCCAACAGTAATAGTAGTTTGCACTGTATCAGTAGTAGTATTAATTACTGAAATAGTGTTACCATATCCATATCCGCCAGCGTGAGCAACATATAATTTGTCGTTTTCTTCTATAATTCGTTCTGGACCTTCAGCTACTGAAATTGTTGTTGAAACCGTGTTTGTAGTAAGATTCAAGACCGCAATAAAATCATCCGAAGTGCTTCCGCCATTACCCCAATTAGTTACATATCCTTTTCCTCTAGCAAATTCTATATATCTTGGATTAGATAAACCAGTAGAAATTGTAGCTACATGAGCTAGCGTATAACGGTTTATAATCTCGATTTTGTTAGAACCATTTAAAACTACATACGCTAAATTATTAAAAAAACCTACGTCTTGAGATGTATCGCCAAGGGTAACTGTTGGGTTTACAAGTGCAAAAATATTATTTTGAAACGTGTTTAAATCATTTGAAAGATAAGATAGTGACGCATTTCCATTTCCAAAACCACCTTGATTTAATATTAAAACGCCGTTGTCATAATCACCAAGTGGTGTTTCTGGAGAATCATCATCAGTACAGGATGTGAACAAAAATGAGCCGATAATTGTAGCGAAAAATAGTTTTTTGAAATTCATTGTATTATAGATTAAAGTTAAAATTTAGTAAATAATTCCTTCCTGGAAACGGACGTTGGATAACGGTTTGGTAGCTTTCATTAAAAACATTTTGCACCTGAAAACCGAGTTGAGCGTGCTTAAAAATTTGATAATCAACTCCAGTGTTGACTACATTGTATTCTTTTAAACGATAGTAATTATCTAACGAAGTAAACACAGCTCCGTTGAATAAATGAGTTGTAAAAACGGTTAGCTTTTTATAATTGTAGGCAACACTGGAAGTTAATTTATGCTGGGGAACATAAATTAACTGTTTTCCAGTGTCTTGATTTTCTGAAATGGTATAACCATAATTGAGATTGAGTTGTAGCAAATGGTTTTGAAGAATTTGCTTCTTATAACTTAAACTAGTTTCAATTCCATAAGTGTTTACCCTATTGGTGTTTATTGGTTGCCAAAGTCCGTTGCTATTGGGTTTCCAACTGATCATGTCTTTTATTTTATTGTAGAAACCTGTAACGTTAAAAACCAGATGTTTAGTTGTTACTTCGTTTATAAAATCCAACTGGAGTGCGCTTTCGGGGTTTAGGTTTGGATTTCCTCCTTGCTGCCAATAGAGATCATTGAAGGTAGGAATTCTAAAATTTTTAGAAACATTGGCTTTGATAGTATAGCTTTTAGTCAGCGCATAATTGGTTCCAAAAGAGAACAAATATGGGCTTTTGTAGTTGGTAGTAACTTCTTTTCGTAAGTTAATTTCATAAAGAAAATCAGTAGTCAGTTGGTGTTTCATCAACACAACCGCAGAAAAAATTTCGCGTGTTGTTGATTTTAAATCAGAACCAAAACCTTTGGTATTTGTATAATCAAGAAGTGAATTGAGTGTGATTTTATCAGTAAGTTGGTATAAAAAATCATATTTGGCTATAGCTGTTTCTGATTTTCCATAACTATAAAATGATTGGTTTTTGTCTTCAAAGTACTTATAACTTTCGGTTAAAAAAGCCAATCGAATGTTGGAAGTCGCTTTGTTGGCATAGTTAGTAAATTCGAGCAAGTTTCTAGTGTTCCAATCTTCGTATTTGCTTTTTGAAGGTGCAGCCAATGTTCCCGAAAAATGACGCAAACCATCAAAGACTTGACTGTAGAGTTTTAAGTAATTTTTAGCATTTATTTTAAAACCCAAATTTAAATTAGCGCTCGTATTTTCAAACTGTCCATTCTCATTTTTCTGATTGGTATTGAGATACTTATAATCGTTATCGGAACTATTTCTAACTATAGAAAACTGCGAACTTAATCGTTCTGTCGAGGCGTTGAGTGCGTAATTTAAGTTAAGTGTATTGAAACTTCCATAACGCATTTGGAGTTGATTTAAAAATGCTTTTTCAAAGTGTAACTTGTTATTCAAGTGAATGCTTCCGCCGATGGCACTCGAACCATAAATGGCACTTCCACCACCAGCTCTAATAGTCACGTCATTATAATTAGCACTATTGATAGTATTAAAATCCGTCTGTCCGTTGAGTTGTGAATTGATGTTTATTCCGTTCCAAATTACTGCCGTTTGCTGTGCCGTTGTTCCTCTAAAAGATGGCGAGGAAACCATGCCTAGCCCATTTTCTTTGAAGTAAATAGTAGAATTGAAATTTAATAATGAGGTTAACGACGCGTTGCTTTTGGCAATGATAGAGTCATTAAGTTGCGTGATAGATTTGGTATTTGAAAACTTCTTTAGCTGCGTATCAGATATGATTACGTCTTTCAGAACAATAGTGTCGTTCTGCGCCACGATAGTTTGGCACAAAAGCAATAAAAACAAAAGAAACCTATTTTTTAAAGTCATACTTACTGAATCTTTTTTCCCGAAGATTCGTTATTCGTTATGAAAAAAGGCAGGTCTCCTGACTTGCGTCTTGTTGTTTACCTTCTCATCCCGTTTTTAAATAGGACAATGGTTTTGTAGAAACAACAAGCTTTATAGCTTACAGTTGCGGGAACAGTTTTGGATTTTAACCAAATTCCCTTTTAATGTGATTTTGAAAAAAACTAAAATCACAACCTTAATTCGGGTGTAAAGGTAAATTAAATTATTAGAAACAATAGTTTACTTTTGCTAAAAAATAAATTTAAATGAAAAGCATTTATACTTTTTTGGCACTACTCCTAGTTACTTTACTATTTGTTCAATGCAAGAAAGAAGAGAAGTTAAAAGTCGAAGAGGTTAAAATTGAAACTGTAAAACATGCCAAAGGGTTTTCGATTGTTAACTACAATGGTTATAGCATCGTTACGGTAAAAAATCCATGGCCAAAAGCTACAAAAAGCTACACCTATATTCTTAGAGAAAAAAACGGAATTGTTCCTGATAGTTTGCAGCAAAATCCTATTATTAATGTTCCTATCAACAAGATAGTGGTTACATCCACAACGCATATTCCATCGCTAGAAATGCTGGATGAAGAAGACAAATTAATTGGTTTTCCTAACTTAGATTATATTTCTTCTGAAAAAGTTCGTGAGCTGATTGATGCTAAGAAAATCAAAGAACTGGGCAATAACCAGTCGTTAAATACTGAAATTCTGATTGATTTGCAACCTGACGTTATTATTGGTTATGGCATTGACGGTAATAATCCAACGCTGGATAATTTGCAAAAAAGCGGATTAAAAGTAATGCTAAATGGCGATTGGAACGAGGAAACACCATTAGGAAAAGCGGAATGGATCAAGTTTTTTGGCGTTCTATTTGGAAAGCAAAAGAAAGCGGAGGAACTATTCTCTAAAATAGAAGCTGATTATTTAAAGACAATAGAAATTGCGAAACGAGCAACCACTACTCCTACTATTTTAGCAGGTGATATGTTTGAAGATAAGTGGTATTTGCCAAAAGGAACAAGTTGGGGTAGTTTACTGCTCAAGCAAGCCAATGCTAATTATCTTTGGCAAGAAACCACAGGAACAGGCAGTTTGTCTTTATCATTCGAAACCGTGTTTGAAAAAGCCAAAAATGCAGATATTTGGATTACCTCAGGACAGTTTTCAAGCTTAAAAGAAATGACCGATGCCAATTCACATTATGAGCAATTTGATGCTTTTAAAAACAAAAATGTATATTCGTTTACTCGAAAAAAAGGGAAAACTGGCGGAATTTTATATTATGAATTGGCACCAAATCGTCCGGATATTGTGTTGAAAGATTTAGTGAAAATTATACATCCTGAACTATTAGTGGGCTATGAACCGTTCTTTTTTGAGAAAATAAAGTAAAACCATCAACTAAACGAATTGTTAGTGATTTGAAACCTAATAAAAATTACATACCGCTTTTTGGATTTTTAACAGTGCTGTTGCTAATGGTATTGCTGTTAAATATTTCTTTTGGACAAGTTGCCATACCTATAAAAGAGGTTTTTAAAAGTCTTTTTGGCTCATCGGCAAGCAAAGAAACTTGGGAATACATCATCATTAATTATCGTCTACCAAAAGCTATTACGGCAATATTAGTAGGCATTTCGCTTTCTATTAGCGGATTATTGATGCAAACTTTTTTTAGAAATCCATTGGCTGGACCTTATGTTTTAGGATTGAGTTCGGGTTCTAGTTTAGGTGTTGCTTTTGTGGTTTTGGGTTCGAGTTTTTTACCATCAATAGTAGCGCATTTTTTCCTTTCTTCTTATGGAATTATATTGGCTTCTTGCTTAGGTAGCTTATTAGTGTTACTACTTATCGTTTTAGTTTCCAAATACTTGAGAGATGTTATGTCAATTTTAATTGTAGGTTTAATGTTTAGTAGTTTTACAAGCGCTATTGTTACTATTTTAACTAATTTCAGTACTGCCGAACAATTGCAAAAATTCATGTTTTGGTCCATGGGAAATATTGGCAATGTAAGCTGGCAAAACATTGGCTTTCTAACTATTGCTGTTGCTATTGGAACTGTTTTGAGTATTACTACACTCAAATCATTGGATGCATTGTTACTCGGAGAGAATTATGCAAAAAGCATGGGATTAAATTATAAAAGAACACAATACTGCATCATTTTTGCCACTAGCATTTTGACAGGAAGTATTACTGCTTTTGTTGGACCAATTGCTTTCATTGGATTAGCAGTACCACATTTGGCTAAACTTATTTTTCAAACCAGTAATCATAAGATATTATTTAGTGCAACTCTTTTAATTGGAGCAATAATTATGTTACTTTGTGATGTTATTTCTCAAATGCCTTTGAGTGATTTTAC
>DAOLYL010000023.1:13564-17310 GCA_035425765.1 Flavobacterium sp.
TTATACTGTTTACAACTTTCGGTTGTAGTGAACTAATTGATTGTATTGCAAGTACTGAACCTGAATTAAAATCAAAAACATTACGTCTTGGATATACTGGACAAACATATAGTGATTTCGTTGAAGCAGCTGTAAAAAACGATTCGCATGATAACGATTATGATTACTATTTCACAATTGAAGGTAACTTTCCACCAGGATTGACTTATTTCAAACAAGGAAGAAAATTGTTTTTTAATGGCTCAGGAAGCCAAAGCGGAACTTATACATTCAAAGTTGTAGTTACTATTGACTATCCAGAATATTATGACGTTGATCAAGGTTTTTGGGAAGATGATAATCGAATTTGTTTTGGCGATGATACTTGTTCCAAAACCTATAAAATTACAATTCAATAATTTTGAATAAAAAAAGCATCTTAACAACCGACAATTTATCTATTGGCTACAAAACCAAAAAGGAAACCATTATCATTGCTGAACAGTTAAACCTAAACCTAGATGCAGGAAAGTTAATAACGCTAGTTGGTGCAAATGGAATAGGCAAATCAACACTTTTACGAACATTAACAGGAATTCAAAAACCGCTATCAGGAAATGTTTTTTTAAATCAAAAAAACATCAATTCGTTTGATGGAATAACGTTAGCACAAGAGTTAAGTTTGGTTTTAACAGAAAAACTACCACCAAGTAATTTGACTATTTTTGAACTTATCTCATTAGGAAGACAACCTTACACCAATTGGCTAGGAAAACTTTCTGAAGATGATTTAGAGAAGGTAAACTCGGTAATGAAACTTACACAAACAGAACATTTAGCCGAGAAAAAACACTTTGAAATTAGCGATGGTCAACTTCAAAAAATTATGATTGCTAGAGCATTAGCACAAGAAACTTCCATTATTATTTTGGACGAACCAACTACGCATTTGGATTTATTTCATAAAGTTGCCGTTTTTAAACTTTTGAAAAAATTATCAAAAGAAACAAACAAGTGTATTCTTTTTTCAACACATGATATTGATTTAGCAATCCAACTTTCGGATGAAATGATTGTGATGACCGAAAAAGAAATTATCCAAGACCAACCTTGTAATTTAATTTCAAGAGGTGTTTTTAATTCGCTTTTCAATGATAATTCAATTACTTTTGATGAAAGTAAAGGAAAATTTATTATTCAATACTAAACCGTTTTTATTCCCTTCAATATTAAATAGAATTTCATGAAAAAGATAGTGCTAACATTTGTTTTATTGATTGCAATTACATCAAACGCTCAAAAATTAATTCCTTATAACGATGGTGAACAAAAGCTAGAAGGTGTTTTATATAATCCAACAAAAAGCAATGGAAATGCCGTTTTATTGCTTCCAGCATGGAAAGGAATTGATGACAATGCAAAAGAAAATGCTGCTGAATTAGCTAAACTAGGTTATAAAACTTTTGTAGCTGATATTTATGGAATTGATAAAAGACCAACCAATTCTGCCGAAGCAGGAAAAAGTGCTGGATATTTTAAAACTAATTATATCGAATATCAAAAACGAATTCAACTAGCTTTAAACGAATTGATTAAGCAAGGTGCAAATAAAAATAAAATTGCCATTATTGGTTATTGTTTTGGCGGAACTGGCGCTATTGAAGCAGCAAGAGCTAATCTATCAGTGCAAGGCGTTGTTTCGTTCCATGGTGGTTTGGGTAGAAATTCTGAAAGAACAATTGATGTTATTAATCCAAAAGTTTTAGTACTTCACGGAGCAGACGATTTTTATGTTAGTGAAGCAGAAATAAAATCGTTTCAAGACGAAATGCGAACTGCAAAAGCGGATTGGCAAATGAATTATTACGCTGATGCTGTTCACGGTTTTACGCACACCGATGGCGGAAATGACAAAAACAAAGGTGTTGCTTATAACGAAAAAGCGACTAAACGGTCGTGGAAAGCAATGTTAGCTTTTTTTGATGAGATTTTTAATTAAATAGAAAGTTGTCTTTTCGCTTCGCCAATCACAAACGCCACTGAATTAGCAATGTTATAACTTCGAATTAAATTAGACATTGGAATTTTCAAGTGATTCTCAAATTGGTCTAAAACTTCTTGGCTAAGACCAACGCTTTCTTTGCCAAAAACCAACCAATCGCCATCTTGATATTCAATATCGTAAATCGATTTTGAAGCATGAGAACTCATCAAAAAAACTCTTGATTTATCTGGAATTTGAGCCATCCATTCTTCCACATTATTGTATTCGTTCCAATCCAAATGAACCCAATAATCCAAACCAGAACGCTTTAAATTTTTATCTGTAATTTCAAAACCATAAGGTTTTATCAAATGAAGTCTACTTTCGGTTCCAACACAAAGTCGACCAATATTTCCAGTGTTATTAGGTATTTCGGGTTCAACTAGAACGATGTTTAGCATAATATTATAATTACTTTGTCATTTCGACGAAGGAGAAATCTCATCAAGAGATTCTTATTATGTGATTCCTCGTTCCTCGGAATGACAAGATTACTTAAAAAATTCGTCAACTTCAAGAACTTCTCCAGCTTTTAAGTTTTGCAAATGTATATTTCCTACTCTAATTCTAACCAATCGGAGTGTTGGAAATCCAACTGCAGCAGTCATTTTTCTGACTTGGCGGAATTTGCCTTCGGTTAGCGTGATGGAAACCCAAGATGTTGGTCCATGGCGTTCATCACGAATTCGACGACCTTCGCCAATACAATTTGGTAATTCGGTGATTATTTTAGCTTCGCATTTTTTTGTATTATATCGAATGCCTTTGAAACCAATTTCAACTCCATTTATTAACTGTTCGACTGCTTCTCGATGGATAATTCCATCTACTTGAGCAAAATATTCCTTTTCTAATGTTTTACTTCTGACTATTTCACTCATCATTCCATCAGTAGTAAGTAAAAGTAAACCTTCGCTATCTTCGTCCAATCGACCAATTGCCATTGTGTTTTCGGGAAAATCAAATAGTTCTCCCAACAACTTCTTGTGTCGCTTTTTCTCGTAAATAAATTGACTTAAATATCCGTGTGGTTTATGAAGAAGAAAATGGTGGTGCATTTCTTTTTTTATTTAGACAAAAATAAAAAAGACCATCCGAAATGAATGGTCTTTTCTATAATTTATTTTTACAAATTATTGGCGACTTTGAACATAGTCTGAAAGTTCGTCAACATTGCTGCTAAAAGAAAAAATTCCGTTCAATTTGAAATAATTTCTTGGTTCGATACAATAATCATAAGCAAATTTGGCAAATGCTAATTTATTATCTTCAAAACTAAAAGTGTTCGCAATTTGAATAATTTGATCAACATTTAAACAATTAGCAGTAATTACTTGTTTTGCCGTTTTAAGTTGTGTGTCTTCAAAACTTTGCTGTTTTATAGTTGCTAAAGCGGCATTAAAATTCCCCGAAGTCATGCATGATCTTCCATTACAACCTCTTACTGGTTCGTCTTGTTCAACAATTACTGTATTAGAATGATTCGTTGTAGTAGTTGTCGTTTGTGTAACAACACCTGTTCCCATTCCGTCGTTTATAGAAATTCCCATATTAATTCCACCAACATTAACTCCTACTCCAACATTTGTTCCTCCAGTTTGAGTAGTTGTTGTAGTTGTAGTTTGAGAAACTCCACCAACAGGTTGCGTAATTACTTGTTGTGTAGCAACAGGTCTTGGTTGTCCATAATGAATAACATGCACATTAGATGCTGGAATAAAAT
>DAOLYL010000023.1:17410-18686 GCA_035425765.1 Flavobacterium sp.
TATTGATGAAATCAATAAAAATGCTAAAAGTGTAATTTTTCTAATCATAAAACTTTATTTTTTTGTTGTAAATATAATTTTTTTCTTTTTAATTTTTTTTCAAAAATAATGCCAAAATAAAAAACTATTTTTAAAATCGAGAATATTTTATTACAAACTATGTATCTTTAACTCTTTAAATATTTGTTTTTTTTATGGACGATAAATTGATTTTTGTTTTTAGCATTTTAGTAGTGTTGGTATTTGGAATATTCATTGGTAAATTAATTTTTTCAGGAAGTTCTAAAACCGAAAAAGCTTCTTTGGAAGAAAAAATAAATGGTTTGCTACAACAAATTGAGCAACTAAAACATCAAATAAACCAAACAGTTCAAGAACGAGAAACTATTCGAACTGAAAAAGAATCGCTTGCAATACAATTGTCAAAAAAAGAAACTGATTTTGAAAATCTTTGGGAACGCAATAAAGAACAAAAAGAAGAAGTTGAAAAACTTCAGGAAAAATTCACCAAAGAATTTGAAAATTTAGCAAACAAAATACTTGAAGAAAAAACCAACAAATTCACAGAACAGAACAAAGAAAATCTAAAAAATATTCTTTCACCTCTGCAAGACAAAATTCAACTATTTGAGAAAAAAGTAGAAGATACGCATAAAGAAAGTATTGATTATCACGCAGCTTTGCGTCAGCAGATTTTGGGTTTACGAGAAATGAATGAACAAATGAGTAAAGAAACCTTGAATTTGACCAAAGCTTTGAAAGGCGATAGTAAAATGCAAGGAAATTGGGGTGAATTAATATTGGAACGTGTTTTAGAAAAATCAGGTCTAGAAAAAGGTCGCGAATATGAAGTGCAACAAAGCTTTACAAACGAAGAAGGCAATCGTGTTTTTCCTGATGTTGTGATTAATCTTCCTGATGGAAAGAAAATGATTGTCGATTCTAAAGTAACTTTAACTGCTTATGAACGTTATAGTAATGAAGAAAATGACGAACTAAAAGCACAACATTTGAAAGAGCATGTTATGTCTTTAAAACGTCATGTTGACCAACTTAGCGAGAAGAACTATCATGATTTGTATCAAATGGAAAGTCCCGATTTTGTTTTACTTTTTATTCCAATAGAAACTGCTTTTTCACTCGCTCTAAACGAAGATAACACATTATATAATAAGGCGTTTGAAAAAAACATCATCATTGTAACACCTTCAACTTTATTGGCTACTTTACGAACTATAGACAGCATGTGGACCAATCAAAAACAGCAAGAAAATGC
>DAOLYL010000024.1:0-15801 GCA_035425765.1 Flavobacterium sp.
GGAGCATTTCCACAGCGGTGTGGAAATGCTCCGTGGAGGTGTGGAGCATTTCCTTTTATGTCATTTGCACTTTTTGGTTGTTTGTGTTTTACTATTCTAAGTAAGACACCTTTTTTTTAAGTAGCAACCTATGAAATGAGCATGCAGTGAGCAAAATCCAGCATTATTTTTTGATAATTTTTAAAGTTTTTGTTTTAGTATTTGAATTAAGTTGACAAAAATAAATCCCACTTTTTAATGACGATAGTTCAAGTTCGTTATTAGTTTTTTCTAGATTAATAGATATTAATTTTTTTCCTGTTTATTTTATCTAAAGTTAAATATTGTAAAATGAATATGATATATATCACAATTCCTAAATAAAACTATCTTTGCGCCTTTAAAAAAATGGATTGTTTAACAATCTAACGATCTAAAAATATAAAAATCTAAAAATGATTACAGTAAATGATATAGCCGTAGAATTTGGCGGTACAACTCTTTTTAGCGAAGTAACTTTTGCGATTAATGAAACGGATAAAATTGCTTTGATGGGTAAGAATGGTGCTGGAAAATCAACGTTGTTGAAGATTGTAGCTGGTGCTAATAAACCTTCGCGCGGGAATATATCGGCGCCAAGTGATGCTGTTGTTGCTTATTTGCCTCAGCACTTGTTGACGGAGGATAACTGCACGGTTCTTGAGGAAACTTCAAAGGCGTTTTCATCGATTTTGAACATGAAAAAGGAGATTGATGATATCAATGAGCAGTTGACTATTAGAACTGATTATGAGAGTGATGAGTATATGAAATTGATTGAAAAGGTTTCGGAGTTGTCTGAGAAATATTATTCGATTGAAGAGGTGAATTATGAAGCTGAGGTTGAGAAAATCTTAAAAGGTCTTGGGTTTGAACGTGAAGATTTTAATCGTCCGACGAAAGAATTTTCGGGTGGATGGCGAATGCGAATTGAGTTGGCAAAAATCCTTTTGACTAAACCTGATTTGATTTTGTTGGATGAGCCAACGAATCACTTGGATATGGATAGTATTGAATGGCTGGAAGATTTCTTGATTAATCAGGCAAAAGCTGTAATGGTGATTTCGCACGATAGAGCGTTTGTAGATAATATTACGAATAGGACTATCGAAGTGACGATGGGAAGAATTTATGATTATAAAGCGAAGTATTCTCATTATTTAGAATTAAGAAAAGATAGACGCGTTCATCAGCAAAAGGCGTATGACGAGCAGCAGAAGTTCATAGCGGATAATCAGGCGTTTATTGAGCGTTTTCGTGGTACTTTTTCTAAAACGGATGCGGTGCAATCGCGCGTTAGAATGTTAGAAAAGATTGTTCCAATTGAGGTTGATGAAGTGGATAACTCGGCATTGAAGTTGAAGTTTCCACCATCTGTTCGCTCTGGTCAATATCCTGTTATTGTGAAGGATTTAGAGAAATCGTATGGTGAGCATTTGATTTTTAAGGATGCTAATATTGTTATTGAACGTGGTGATAAAGTAGCTTTTGTTGGCAAAAATGGTGAGGGAAAATCGACAATGATTAAAGCCATTATGAAGGAAATCGAAATCAATGGCGGTTCGGTAGAAGTTGGTCATAATGCTCAAATTGGTTATTTTGCTCAAAATCAAGCGGCGTTGTTGGATGAAAATGGGACTATTTTTGAAACGATTGATAGAATTGCGGTTGGCGATGTTCGTACGCAAATAAAAAATATCTTAGGCGCGTTCATGTTTCATGGAGATGATGTTCAGAAGAAAGTTAAAGTGCTTTCGGGTGGCGAAAAAACACGTTTGGCAATGATAAAATTGTTGCTTGAACCTGTAAACTTATTGATTTTGGATGAGCCATCAAATCACTTGGATATGAAAACTAAAGACATTATCAAAGACGCTTTGCGCGATTTTGATGGAACTTTAATCTTGGTTTCGCACGATAGGGATTTTCTTGATGGACTGGCAACGAAGGTGTTTGAGTTTGGGAATAAACGCGTGAAGGAACATTTTGAAGATATTAAAGGTTTCTTGGCGCATAAGAAAATGGAGAGTTTGAGAGAGATTGAGAAGTAGTTTTCAGTTGCAGTTTACAGTCTCAGTGTTCAGTCTCAGTTTTCAGTAATAAAAAACCCGTCAATTCTATATGGAATTACAAAATGAGATTCCTCGTTCCTCGGAATGACAAACTGTATGGAAAATGTAGTTAATAAATAATAAAAAACCCGTCAATTCATTGGAAGTGACGGGTTTTCAACTTTAATCAAATTAACCTCAATTTTAATTTACTGCTTCTATTAATCTAATGAATTCTGCTTTGTAACCTTCGGTGTCGTTGGTGATGTTAGTTTGTGCTAACTTTTTGATGTCGGCAGTGGTTTTGTTAGTTACTAGTTTTGAATCTCTTAATTTTAATCCGAACCACGCTACTGATGCACAGAATTTAAAATCAGTTGAAGCGTTGTTTAGTGTTACGGTTTTGTTATTGATTACTTCTATCATTTCGATGCTTTTTTCGCCATCGGGTTTTTTGTAACGGAATTTAATCGTTGCTAGTTCTGCACCAAGATTAGTTGCTGATGGTTCGGTTTTAGTGTATTTTAACTCATCTGTTGGTGTGAATAAATCACTTTTTGTATTGACAGGAATGATTTCGTATAATGCCGTAACGGTATGTCCGCTGCCTAATTCGCCTGCATCAATAGCATCGTTTTTAAAATCTTCGGGACGCAATTTTCGGTTTTCATAACCAATCAATCGATATGCCTGAACATGTGCTGGATTGAACTCAATTTGGATTTTTACATCTTTGGCAATGGCAAACATCGAACCTTTGAATTCTTTGCCTAAGAAACGATTGGCTTCTTGGATATTGTCTATATAAGAGTAGTTTCCGTTGCCTTTGTTAGCAAGAGTTTCCATTTTGCTGTCTTTGTAATTGCCCATTCCAAAACCTAAACAGGTTAAAAATACACCTGATTTTCGTTCTTCTTCAATCAATCGTTGCATATCGTTATCGGATGAAGCACCAACGTTAAAATCGCCATCAGTTGCTAGAACCACACGGTTGTTTCCGTTTTTGATGAATTGTTCTTTAGCTGTTTTATACGCTAATTGAATTCCTGCACCACCAGCAGTACTTCCGCCAGCATTTAGTTTATCTAAGGCGTCGATAATTGTCATTTTTTTATCGCCCGAAGTTGGAGGTAAAACCAATCCTGCAGCACCAGCATAAACTACGATGGACACTTTGTCTTCGGGACGCAATTGGTTGACCAATACTTTGAAAGATTGTTTTAGCAATGGTAATTTGTTAGGTTGATTCATTGAACCCGAAACATCGATTAGAAAAACTAGATTGGATGCCGGAAGTTTTTCGTCGTTGATGGTTTTTCCTTGTAAGCCAATTTTAACCAATTTACTTGATGAATTCCAAGGACAATCGCTGTATTCGGTATTGATAGAAAACGGATGTTCGCCTTTTGGTTCAGGATAATTGTATTTGAAGAAGTTCATCATTTCTTCTACGCGAACGGCATCTTTGGGAACGCTTTGTCCGTTATTTATAAAACGACGAATGTTAGTATAAGAAGCATTATCCACATCGATAGAAAAGGTAGAAAGCGGCGATGATTTTGGGCTTTCGAAGGCATTTTCTATAAATGTGCCATAATCTTCATCGCCAATATTTGGCACAATTACATCATGTTTAGAAGGATAATATCCATTAGTTTTTTTGTCTTCCATTTTGATACTGCTATTTCCTCTAATCATGATGCTGCTCGAATTGGCTACAACTTGAACTCCTGCCGCTTTTTCTTTTACTCTTTTAGGAGAATAACTATCATATTCTGAACCATATCCAACAACGACAACTTCATCTAATGATACTCCATCTTCATCAAGCTGAACATTGATGGTTGTTTTTTTAGCAATTTTGACTTGTTTTGATTTCATGCCAATGTAGCTAAAGTCAAGAGTTTCGCCTTCTTTGGCTTTAATGGAATATTTTCCGTCGAAGTCGGTTTGTGTTCCGCGAGTGGTTCCTTTTACAACAACATTGGCGCCAGGCAATGGTCCAAGTTTGTCTGATACAATACCAGTGATTGTTTTTTCCTGTGCAAAAGCTATGATACAAAAAAGCATAGCTATGGCTGATGAAAAGATTTTTGAATTTTTCATGACTTAAATTTTTAGAATGTTACACTTGATTTTTTGCTACTTTTTGAGCTTCGGTTTTCCGTTTTTAGTGGTAATGATTACAACACCTTTTTCTCCTTTTTTACCATAGACTTCGGTTGCTTTTTCCGCCTGCAGGATGGAAATAGTTTCGATGTATTGCTGGTTTAAAGGCGAGTATGGACTAGTTGGATTTGGACCAAAAACTTCCTCTTCTGAATATTCAACTCCGTTGATGATGTATAATGGTTCGGCTAACACAATTATAGATTCGACATCGTTAGCAGCTAGTTTTCCTAGTTTTTGCAAATCTTCGGCAACATTGTCAATAACTAATAATGGTTCTTCTTTTATAATCGATTGCTTTTTGGCTTCTGCAATTCGACCTTTTGAATTCATAATTGTTTTTTGGCTGTTATTCGAAACAATTCGAGCATCAAAAACGTCTTTATTTAAATAACCATTATATGCATTTTCTTCTTTATCTTTTTTAGCATCATCTTTCTCCGCTTTTACTTCTTCAGCAGCAGCGGGAACTGGCATTACAATTCTTTTTCTCTTTACGGTATCGTTAATAACAACAGAGTTACTGTTTACTATTTGTTGTTTTAAGATTTGCTCAGCGTTTTCTTTGATGGTATTGTTTTTAATTGGGGAAACAACGACAGCGTTTTGGGATGCAGTATCCGATGGTTTAGTTATAGTGTCCAAGGTTACAATGCTGTTTTGTGGTTTATTAGTTCCTTTTTCATTGTTTAAAAAATGATACCCTAATGATGCTACTAACAATATTGATGCTGCAACTGCTAATTTTCTCCAAAGATTGTTTTCTTTTTTCAGGACTTTGGTGTCCAGTTTTTGTTCTACACGGTTCCAGACGTTTTCCATTGCGGGAAAGTCTTTCGTTTCTGCATTTTCGGCAGCCGATTTGAACTGATTGTATAATTTATCTTGATTTTCCATGACTTACTTTGCTTTTTGATAATAAAGAGTGTTGACTAAAACCTGTAATTTGGTTTTGGCTACATTCAATTGTGATTTAGACGTTCCTTCCGAGATGTTGAGCATGGCCGCAATTTCTTTGTGACCAAAACCTTCGATGGCGAAGAGGTTGAAAATTGTTTTGCAACCTTCGGGAATGTGATTGAGCAAGTTGAGCAAATCTTCTTCTTCAAGATGGGTTTCGTTTGCGTTTTCGGCTAAAACATGAATTTTTGTATCTTCTAAATAGAGATTGAAGTTGATGTTTTTCTTTAGCTGCAATAAGCATTGATTGACGGTTATTTTTCTTGCCCATGCTTCGAATGCTCCAATTTCTTTTAGTTGGTCTAGCTTGGTAAATATGGTATAAAACGCATCAGCCATTACTTCTTCAATTTCTTCCTCTTTCTTTAAATACCGTTTGCAGGTGCGATAGAGTTTAGGCGATAACAATTCATAGACTTGCCGTTGCGCATCGCGCTGCATTTTTCTACAAGCTTGTATTAGGTTTTCGTTTATCACAATGAATGTCTTTATTACTAAAGAGTACTATTTTATTAAAAAGGTTGGGAAGCCATTGAAAAAAAGTTTTTAGGAATTTGTTTTTTGTATCTTTTTAAAGGGTTTACAGGTTACTACCGTTATATTATCAGACGATAAATAATGGTTTCTAAAACATCACTATCATTATCTTCACAAAGGAGAAACTCCATACCATCGTCAGTTATTTCATAAAGGGTTAGTCCTTCGAATTTGTGTTTTTCAGAAATAAGTATCGTAAATTCAACATTCATTGTCTTGGTGTTAATACATCCAATGATGGAACCTAACACTTTTCCGTCGTCATAAGTAGAGTTAGTGTCTTCTGCAGCAGCCAAGAAATAGATTTTGTCATCTATCATGATGGCATCGGTAAAGGTTGGAGCAACGTTACTTATTTTTGGAAAATCATATCGAATGAATTCAAGTGATGGATTTTCTTCAAAGGGAATGTTTTGAATGATAAAAACACCGTTGTAATTATTGCTGCCATTTCCTCGTTGGAAGAAGTAATGATAATCATAACCAAAACAAACGCCTTCAATATTAAAATCAGTGTCGGGAATAGAAAAGGCCTTTTTGAAAGTATTATAGAAATCGCTAAAATCAACCCCAACTGCTTTTTTAGAAACCAAAGACAGCTGCATTCCTAAATTCCTGTTTTCGGTAGAACCCGAACCAAAAAGGTAGAGTGTATCTCCTTCTAGCGTAACACATTCAAAGTCGGGCTTTTTGTCTTTTGACATGTTATCTTCGGCTTTCTCAAAGAAAACAATTTTATTGACATCGGCAGTAACAGTGTCAAAGTGGTGCAAATAATTACTACTGTCTGAAATAATATAGAGTTGTTCATTATGATAAACCAAGCCCGAAGCAGCTCCAATCCCGTCGAACTCGAGATGTGGAGTAAGTTGAAAATTTTTCATAGATTTACAGTTATAAAAATTAAGTGTATGCAAAACATCAATCCCGATGATTTTAAAGTTAAAGATACAATAGATTTATCAAAACTTCCAACAGAATTAACAATTGAAACGAGCAAAAAAGATGAAGAAACTGCGCTCGACGATATTCAAAAAAAGCTTAGTGCCAAGCAAGACGCCATGTATGCACATAATCGCCATGCATTTTTAATTTGTCTGCAAGGCATGGATACTAGTGGAAAAGACAGCTTGATTAGAGAAGTTTTTAAGGAATTTAATCCGCGCGGTGTGGTGGTTCATAGTTTTAAGACACCTAATTCGACGGAGTTGGAGCATGATTATCTTTGGCGACATTACCTTGCGTTGCCCGAGAAAGGAAAATTTGCGGTCTTCAATAGAACACATTATGAAAACGTATTGGTTACCCGCGTGCATCCAGAATATATTCTTTTTGAGAATTTGCCTGGTATAGAAACCGTAAACGATATTACGCCTCAGTTTTGGGAAAATAGAATGGAGCAAATCAATAATTTTGAAAAGCACATTGCTCAAAACGGCACTACGATACTTAAGTTTTACTTCCACATGAGTAAAGACGAACAGCGCAAACGACTGCTAAAACGACTGGAACAACCCGAAGACCAATGGAAGTTTTCGACGGGCGATTTAAAAGAACGCGAGCGTTGGGATGAGTATATGAACTATTACCAAGATGCTATTAATAAAACCAATACCGATTATGCGCCGTGGTATATTGTTCCTGCGGATGATAAAGGTGTTGCGCGATACATTGTAGCTAAAACCATTTGGGAAAAACTAGAATCGCTAACGGATATTAGTGAACCCCAACTGGACCAAAAGGTAAAAGACAATCTTCAAATGTATAAAGATCAATTGAAAGAATAATGCCGTAATTGGGGTTTCAAACCCCAATTGCATTCTAAAAAAGAAGTATCTTTGCGGACTTAAAAAAAAGCAAAGTGAGTTTTTCCCAATACACTAAAGAGTTTAAATACAACTTCCAGCTGGCTTATCCTGTTATTATCGGGATGCTTGGTCACACGCTGATTGGAATTGTAGACAATATAATGGTAGGACGATTGGGAAGCACTGAGTTGGCAGCTGTTTCGCTTGGAAACAGTCTTATCTTCGTGGCAATGTCTTTGGGTATAGGTTTCTCTACAGCCATAACGCCTATTGTTGCCGAAGCCAATGCAGAGAACAACGTTAGTAAAATTCGTTCGGCTTTTCATCACGGTTTATTTCTTTGTGTTATTCTTGGCTTCATGCTTTTTGGCGTAGTTGTTTTAGCTAAACCCATCATGGAATTATTGCAGCAGCCCAAAGAGGTTATTGCGCTGGCTAAACCCTTCGTAGATTGGGTTGCTTTTTCACTCGTTCCGCTGATAATTTATCAAGGGTATAAGCAGTTTGCTGACGGTTTGTCTATGACCAAAGTTTCTATGTATGCTATTATCATGGCTAACATTCTTCACGTAATCATTAATTACTTATTAATATATGGTGTTTGGTTTTTCCCTGAAATGGGTATTATCGGCGCGGCACTTGGAACAGTAATTTCCCGTATTGCGATGGTTGTTTTCATGCACTATATTCTATCCCGAAAAGCGGAACTCAAAGCGTATTTTCAGGATTTTAGTTTTGAGGAAATAAAGAAAGCTTCCCTTCAAAAAATAATTAATCTTGGCTTGCCATCGGCTATGCAAATGTTGTTCGAAGTGGTTTTGTTTACTGCCGGCATTTGGCTTTGTGGCATTATCGGGAAAACGAGCCAAGCCGCTAATCAAATTGCCTTGAGTTTGGCTTCAATGACCTTTATGTTTGCTATGGGATTGAGCGTTGTGTCTATGATTAGAGTGAGCCATTATAAAGGACTGAACGATTATAAGCAATTAATAATCGTAGCGCGTTCCATCTTTTTGTTAGCCATTGTTGTTGAAATAGTTTTTGCTTTATTGTTCATTGCTTTGCACCAAGTCTTGCCTTATCTGTTCTTGAATATGGAAAACCAAATGCAATTGGTGGACAACACCGAAGTAATAGCCATTGCAGGAAAGCTATTGATTGTTGCTGCCATCTTCCAAATATCAGATGGTATTCAAGTGGTTGTTCTTGGGGCTTTGAGAGGATTGCAAGACGTTACTATACCTATGTATATCACTTTTATTTCCTACTGGATGATTGGTTTTCCAATATCCTATTATTTAGGATTATATACGGATATGAAAGCCGTTGGTGTTTGGGTTGGTTTATTAGCTGGTCTAACAGCAGCCGCAATATTTTTGTATCTTCGCTTTGCGTATTTAACAAAGAAGCGCAAGAAGCAGGCAATGATAGAAAGAAGCCAAAACAGCAACACAACAATTCACAATTAATCATTAAAAATTAAACACTAATTCAATGGTATTACCAAAATTTGTACTAGCAGACAACTCTGATTTTCCAGATGATATATTCATTATTCATCTTGATTTTCCACGTTTTATAATCAATCTTAAAGATGATGAGGTAGAATTTATTGAAGACCTTGAAGGCGAAGACGAAACCGAACTAGAGAGCGAGATGGAGCATCTAATCACGTTAGCTGGTGAGTTTTATGATAAAGAAATGAGCGAGTTTGAAGACTAACCCGCAACGTTTTGTTATTCAAAGCCGTTTTTGATAGCATATACCGCTAGTCCGACACGGCTTTTTAAATCGAGCTTTTCAAATAAATTATCGCGATAGCTTTCTACTGTTCGTGGGCTACAGTGCATTAGCTCGGCTATTTCTTTATAGCTCATTTCGGTGATGCAATAGCGAAGAAATTCTTTTTCTCTTTCAGACAATTTGTTTGATAACTTTCCGTTGGTTTTATTCATTCCCGAAAAAATTAAGCGCGATGCCCAATCTGGGTAATAATAGCCGTTTTCTACCATAGTGTTTAGCGCCATCTCTAAATCTCTTGGATGCGAGTTTTTTAATAAATAACTCTTTGCGCCATATTTTATCATTTTGTTGACGCTTTCTTCATCTGTTTGCATACTAAGAACAACTACCATAACATCAGGATGATGTTCCTGGAGCCATTGTGCCGTGTCGAAACCATTCATTATCGGCATGCTAATGTCTAATAAAACAATGTCGGGCAATTGGTTTTTCTTCGTTATTTTATCAATAAGTTCCTTGCCGTTTTCGCACTCGTAGAGCACTTCAAAGTTCTTGAAGTTACTAATTATTCCTTTGATGGCTTGGGCTATCAAAACGTGGTCATCTACTATGGCAATTCTTTTTTTCATTCTATTGGTAGTGTGATGGTTATTTTTGTACCAAAACTTAATTTACTTTCTAAAGCAATTGTTCCGTTGAGCATCTTCACTCGTTTCTCCATGTTTTTTAATCCCATGCCGTTGGTATATCTTCTTTCTGGATCAAATCCTTTTCCATCATCGGTTAAGACCAACACAATTTTTCCGCTGTTGGAGTGCATCACTATTGAAATCGTTTCACACTCGGAGTGTTTGATACTGTTCTGAATAAATTCTTGTACAATTCTAACGATTATTGTTTTAATCTCCGTTTCAAGGTCTAGCTTTTTATTATAGCAAAGAAACTTGGCTTGGATGATTTTTAGCTTTTCTACGCGTTCGCATTCTTTTTCAATCAAGTCATAAATCAGTTGCTCGGCTATGGAGTTTTGGGTTAACGATTTGGTTAATTCCCGCATTTCCCACAAGGTTTCGTTCAGAATGCCGCTAATGTTTCCAATGGCTTCTTTAGTACCAGCACTGCTGTTTTCATGTTCTAACTGCTGGGTATAGATACTGGCTAGGGTTAATTTTTGACCAATATTATCGTGAATTTCTTTTCCAATGTTATCCATCGTTAGTTGTTGGATTTCATATTTAGTGGCATAAAGTTGGGTTTCATAGAGCTGTTCGGCTTCTTTCTTTTCTTTGTTTACTTTAAAATAACGATAAACAAACGCTCCAACGAAACACAGGTTTTCTAAAAAGAAACCATAGCACAAGTAGTCGAAACCAGTGTATTTGCTATGACCTTCGGTGCTAAAACTATCCCAAAGCGCAAGAAAACCACTGAGGAACACAAAACTCGTAGCTGCAAAAAGATACCTAAAAAACACTCGGTCTAGGTTTTTCATCAACTGAATGTAGAACACTAACGACAGTCCAATAATTACAACACGACTGATTAAAAACACCACAAAATCGCGGCTCATAAACTTAGGAAATGCAACAACGGCTAGCGTATAAACAAGGGTAAAGCCCAAGAAGATGCGAAAATAAACCCGAAGCTTTTTAAACTTTTCGTCCTCAATAACCATCGCAAAATAGACAAAGGCACAGAACAAGAAATGGCTCGCCATCTGAAGGACATCTACCAATAAGTTCATGTTGCGTCTTCGTTCCGTCTTCATCGGAAAATCGCCTGTGTTTTTATAATAAACCACTAAAACGAACGCTATCAAGACAGCAAGATAGACGCTATAGAACCTATACACCTTTGAAGAAAAGTAAAAATTAAGAAAGATGCTAATAACGCCAGCCAAGCTCAAAAAACCGACAGAGTAGAAGCAAAGCTCTATAAAGAAAGTATCATCACTATACATATATGCAAACTAAATTAGTAATAAACAGAACAAAACCCAAAGCTTATGGGTAGCATTTTGTTTCTAAAGACAAATAAACGATAAGTTTTTTGTTAAAAATACCGTCATTTACTCTTATTTATATCCGTTAAACAACGGTATTTTATATCCGTTAAATACCCAGTATAAATACCGTTGTTTAACGACAAACAATGTAGAACAAATTAAGCATATTTGTTTTATTAAATAGCAGTTGGGTTTCTGCTACTCAAAGGTTGCCGCTATTTTTTGGCTTTTGCCAAAAACAGCCCAACACTTATACACTAGTTTACTCATCGTTCTGATTATATAATGTGGTTTTTTGAGATACTCCCAAAATCGGTACGTGATGCCCACCGGTTTTGGGTAAGTATTATTATAGTTTTAACAAATCTACCGATAGTCTCAACATACAGTTTAATGCAGTATTTTTATTTTTTAAAACAAAAGCATATTAACACTAAAAGCCAAATAGCGTATCTGTTCTTCTTTCTTTTCTTTTGGAATGTTTCCAAAGGGCAAACCCTGCCAATCAATTTTTCTACTACGACGGTAACAACAGATGACGGACTTTCGCAAGGTTCTAACTATTTTAGATTTGAAGACAGCGAAGGTTTTATTTGGATAACCGGCAACGATGCTATTAATAGATACGACGGAAACTATGTTAAGGTCTATAAAAAAGACCACTATTTTGAGGGCTGCAAAAACCTGCAACAAGGATATGGTTTTGTAGAAGACGATAAACAGAATATCTACATTGGCAGCACCAGTGGTTTATATGTATATGTTAGAGCCAAAGACAGATTTAATCTAAAATATATTGTACCAAAGGACAAAGACCAAACGGTTTTTCCTATCGGGTTTTCCGATGGGAAGATTTGGTGTCATAACAAAGATTTGAACCTTATTGCTTATGATATTAAAACCAACAAAAGCACTATATACTTAACAGCGAGCAACTATAAAGTTTCTTCTTTTCATATCTATGACAACCATGAAAGCCCAATACTGGCGCGTCTTCCTTTCTTGGACAACGATAACAATGTGTGGGTTGTTAATCCTAATGGGTTATTGTTTTTTAATAAAAAGACAACCACAACTCATCATTACCTTGAAAAATATTTGAAAGACAAAGCACTAAAAATCCTCATTAGTTGCTATGATAAACAAACCAATACTATCTTAATAGGAACGGGCAGTTCGCTATTAATTTTTGATTGCAAGACAGCAACCATTCACGAAAAGTGGAAGAGTGGAAGAGTGGAAGGTATAGCCACTAACAAGAAGATGATAGTAATTAAGAGCAAAGCAGGTTTTGATATATACAACAAAAACTTTGAGGAAATCTACCATCAAGAGCTAGATGAAAAATTAGCCACTTCCTATTGTTATTCTTTTGACAAAATGGATCGACTATGGCTTTGCCACGACGGCGTTGGTCAAACTATTCTTGATTTTAATCCACCGTTTCTAAACAAAGTGGCTAGCACAGCCCAATTTCTTAAAGTAGGTGTAGGATGTATTACTGAGTTTCCTGACGGTCAATATTTGATACAGCACGATATTGTTTTTGACAAAGCAAAAAGACACTTTGAAGAGATAAAAGAGGTTAAGACCAAAGTGTTTTCATATACAAAAAACGTATCCGATATAAAGAACAACCTCATTTGGCAAATTAGTCAAGACGTAGAAAATAATATTTGGATACATCAAATTGGAATAAACAAAAAACGTAAATTCTATGCCCGAATAGACAACGCCACCCAAACGGGATTGATGCAAGATGCTCTGCTGCTAAACGACCAACTCTTATGCTCGTTTCAAGACGGTTTGTATCTAATGAATTTGAAAACAAATACCATTAACAAGCTTGCCAATCAAGTAAAAAAGAATTGCTTTAAGATTAACAAAATCTCCAAAAACAGAATTATAGTTTCTTATCTAAACCAAGAAGCAACGGTCTATCAGCTCAATGAAAACCATCAAATAATTACTTCTAAAAACATACTCACGGGCTTTCAACCTTTCTATTTTGATGAAGACACAGCAAGGCAAAAAATATGGGTAGGCACCAACAATGGTATCCTTGTGCTCGACACGAATTTTAAAATCATAAAGAAAATTGACGCTAATAATAACCTTGCCGGAACCTATATCTATGGCATTCTGCTAGACGACGAGGGCAACTGCTGGACAAGTCATCAGCGCGGACTGAGCTATATTAATACAACCAAGTATAACATCGTTAACTTTACTAAAGAAGACGGCATTCAGGATTGGGATTTTAACAACAGAGCTTATTATAAGGCAACAGACGGAACACTATTCTTTGGCGGAATGAAGGGCTTCAACTATTTTAAACCACCACTAACGCAAGACAATTCGGTTTATAAATCAAAGGTATATGTTAACGAGATTTTGGTTAACCAAAGCAAACTAGCGGCTAACTGCAACAACGATTGCATTAGTAAGTTGAACCTAAAATCTGCCAAAAATAACATCAGCATTCATGCTATTGTTCGCAACATTAATAAAGGGAAACAAACCCCAATAGTCTATAGAATTAACCATTCAAAATGGATATATAAAGACAGCGACTGCACGATAGATTTAGTAAACTTAGCTCCCAATAAGTATAAAGTAGAACTTGGCGTTTATGACAAATTTCAAAACAAACCCATTGTCCAAAAAACGCTCTACATCACTATTTCTGCACCTTTCTATTACAAAGCATGGTTTTTAATACTGGCTTCCTTCTGTTTTGCCGGACTAGTTTTCGGATTAATATACCGCAGACGATTAGCCAAACAGCGCACTATTTTTGAGCAACAACTGGCTCTAGAACAACAGCGCAACAAAATCACTGCCGACCTCCACGACGACATTGGTTCCACGCTCAGCAGTCTTCAAATAAACAGCGTTGTGGCTAACAAAATGCTCGACAAAAATCCAAAAGGAGCCCAAAAGTTATTAGAAACAATAGAACTACAATCAGAAAATATTGCCGACAAAATAGGCGACATCATCTGGAGTATGAAACCCGGAAAAGACGAGTTCATGACCATTAGCACCCGTATAAAAAACTTTGCTAACGACATACTTGGCGCAACCACAATAAACTATCAGCTAAACATTGACCCAATTATAGACACGCTAATAACCGACATCAGCACCCGAAAAAATATAGTCCTAATAACCAAAGAAGCCCTAAACAACGCCGTAAAATATAGCAAAGCCACCAACGTGCTTATCCATCTTTCGATAGAAAACAACCAACTCCGACTAGAAATAACCGACGACGGAATAGGGTTTAACACCGCGCTAATAAAAGGCAACGGAATAACCAACATCAATAAAAGAGTAACCGAACTAAACGGAAAACTAACCATACTCTCTACGCCAAACAACGGAACGAGCATCAAAGCCACCATTCCAATCATCCCCTAATTAAGGTATAGCACAACACCAAATCCTCCTTATATTTGCCCTATGCCAACAAGGATTTTTATATACGACGACAGCACCGAACGCCGCGAAAGCTTAAAAGCACTCCTCGCTTTTAACGACGAATTAAAATTTGTAGGCGAAGCCATGAACTGCATTAACGTCCTCAAAGAAATAGACAATTTCTACCCAGATATAGTACTAATGGACATCAGCATGCCCGATGTGGACGGCATCGAAGGACTACGAATAATAAAACTACACCACCCAGAAGTGAAGGTACTCATGCAAACCGCCTTTGACGACAGCGAAAAAATATTTACCTGCATCAAGAACGGCGCCAGTGGCTACATCCTCAAAAACGATAAACCCCAGCGAATACTACAAGCCATCGAAGAAGTAAGCCAAGGCGGCGCCGCCATGAACCCAGCCATAGCCCAAAAAGTGTTAGACTATTTCCTTCCAAAAACAATAGAAAATCCGCTTTCGCCAAAAGAAAATCAAGTCCTAGCCCACCTAGCCGAAGGACTATCCTATAAAATGGTAGCCGACAAACTCGGCGTGAGCTATGCCACCATAAACACCCATGCCAAGCACATCTACGAAAAACTCCACATTTCATCCCTCGGCGAAGCAATAGCTTACTACTATAAAAACCTTAAAAATTAAAAATTACGAATTAAGAATTACGAATTACGAAGTAACTCTTTATAATTACGAATTACGAATTTCAAATTACGAATTCACCCTTTATAATTACGAATTACGAATTTCAAATTACGAATTTACCCATCATGAGTTTTAATTCGTAATTCCTAATTCATAATTTGAAATTCTTAATTCGTAATTCTTAATTCGTAATTTCTAATTCATAATTGTCTCTCCCTACATTAAGGGATTTTTTGCGTTAATATCCTACCCATATTTGTATAGAAGTTTCGCACCGCTACAAAACCCCACAAGCAATCGCGACTTTATGTTCTAAAGAAAAAATAGTGTAGCCCAGAGGTTTTGGGAAGCATCCCGAAGGTTTCGGGGAACTTACCCAAGATTAGGGTAAACTTACCCAGAGTTAGGGTAAACTTACCCA
>DAOLYL010000024.1:15901-18680 GCA_035425765.1 Flavobacterium sp.
GGGAACTTACCCAAGATTAGGGTAAACTTACCCAGAGTTAGGGTAAACTTACCCAAAGCTAGGGTAAACTCACCCAAAGTTAGGGTAAACTTACCCAAAGTTAGGGTAAACTTACCCAAAGTTAGGGTAAACTTACCCAAAGTTAGGGTAAACTTACCCAAAGCTAGGGTAAACTTACCCAAGCAGTATAATAATGTAATATAGACAGTGAAATATAAAATAATGTATAACCAATAAATTTTCAAACCATGCCAAATGCAAAACCTTTTCCTGGTAAAGAAGCTGAATTGAATGTATATTTTCAGACAGCAGTAACCTATTTATTAGCAAACGCTATCAGACTTTTAGTGTCCGTTCCTAATCAAGATTTAGTTAGTGGACTATTAGATGATTGGAACGATTTTTATCCCAAAACGCAAAACGCTAATACCAAAACAAAGACAATAGTTGAGTTAAAAAACACTACCAAAAAAAATTTAATGGTAGGATTGAGAACTATCTATGCGGATATCCCCGCAAGTATATGGACACCAGAAGACAGAAACACACTTAACATGCCAGAGCGTAGCACAACAAAAACACCTGCGCCAATACCAACAACAATACCTGTTGGACAAGTAGATACTAGTAGAAGATTAGAGCATACTATTTCATTTACTAACGAAGACGGAGCAATAGCCAAGCCGTTTGGCGTTCGCGGATGCCAAATCTGGTATAAGGTTGGAACACCAGCCGTTGATCCAAGCGAACTCAGCTTTATGTTTACCGATACTGCCTCGCCTCATGTTCACCAATTCAATGGCGAACTAGCAGGAAGCAACGTCTATTATTGGCTCCGCTGGGAAAACACCCGTGGCGAAACAGGACCTTGGAGCGATGTAGTGATGGCGACTATAACGGGGTAATGATTAATTTTTAAAGTTTAATGATTAATGAGCAATTGAGGGATAGAAAGTAGGAGTTAAAAAACAACAAGTAGAAATTAAGAATTGGAAATTAATCACTATTCGTTAACTACCAATTACTATTGGTCAATTCGATATCATTAATCATTAAACATTAAAAAAAATATAAATAGTAACAATAGCTCTGCATTATTTCCCACTCTTTTGAAGCGGAAATGGCAAAGAAAACCGGCACAACCCGAAAAGCCGCAATAGAGTAGGGAAAACAAAACAATAAATTATGAAAACAAAATTATTATTTTATTTAATGCTCTTATTGGGTTTAAACGGCTACTCGCAAGTAGTAAACGTTGCCAGTGGGTTAGTCGAACCCTATGCAATAACGATAGATGGTAACGACCTTTATATTAATGAAGCAACACCAGGCACAGTTGTAACGGTAGATGCTACGCTAACAAACCAAACAACGTCAACACTTTTTGCTAATGTTTCTTTTCTAAACCTTGAAATGGTTAGGTTTGGAAATTACTTATATCTAGTGCATGAAGATTTTTTTACTACAAGAAAAATAGTTAGAGTAGATGCTACAACAGGTGTGAGTTCTAACTATATTTTAGATAATGCATACAAAATGGTATTGGTAGGTAACTTTCTTTATTTTAGTGATCCACAAGCAGGAACAGTCTCTAAAGTAGATTTAACCCAGCCAACACCGGTAGTTACCCAAGTTGTACAAGGTTTAATAAACCCAGGAAGTTTAGCCATTAATGGTAATGATTTATATATTGCAGAAGATGGCGGAACCACCATTTATAAAATAGATATTACACAAACTAACCCAATTATTGATGTAGCTATAGTAGGTCTATCGGATGTTCAATGTATTAGAATACATAATAATACAATGTATATAGCTGAATTTATAGCAGGAAAAATATCTACTGCTGATCTTACGCAAACTTCTCCAACCGCTGTGATGTTTGTACCATCAACCGAGGCATCTTCTATGGCTATTCGCGGCAATGAGTTATTCTTCACTCACTTTTCAAATGGCGAAGTAAATAAAATTGGTTTAACCCCACCAGTAGTTATAGACGAATGTAACGCATTGTTTGATGATTTTAGAGATGGACTAGCATGGGTACATCCTTATACTACTTATACCTGCGAGACACAATATGACCGCATTATGATTGATAATGGAACACTAAACTTTAGAAGTGCCAATACCAATAGTTTTAATTATATCTACAGAACAGGATTGGCTATCAGCGACACCGATTGGAAAGCCGATATTGAGTTTACCCCAACGGCTTTTGGATTAGATGGCGGAGTAGGACATAATATATTATCCTTAAACGCAGGAATAAAATCATTCTACTTTGATGATACTCAAAGTTGTTTTGGTGGTACATCAACACCGTGTTCTTTCCCTGGCATAGCGCCATGTACTGTTTCTGCCCAAGAGGGAATAGCAGTAACTTTTAATAGTAATGCACCAAGTTTTCCAAGTTCATATAGCTATGATGTAAATCTAAATGACGGATTAGGAAATATATCTGTACTAGCATCAATAACTACTGGAAATATTGCAGGAGCAGGAACTAATTATATCTCTTTAGAAAGAATAGGAACAACATCAGGAACATTAAGTGTTTATTCTGATGCTGCACGCACAATACATATCCCAAACTCTCCGGTAAGTTTTGCAATTCCAGCAGCAATTGATGGATTAAACACGGTAAACATGGGTGTTATTGAAGGAGGTTATTTCCCAAGACGATTATCAGCAACGCTAGATAATTTATGTATTACCAATACAATAAGTAATGACTGTAAATTGTTATATGTAGATGCCGATGGCGATGGATATG
>DAOLYL010000025.1:0-17666 GCA_035425765.1 Flavobacterium sp.
TAATAACTTTTTTCTGTTTCATTTAAAACAATTAAAGCGTCGTATTTAACAAACATTTTGTCAAGAGTAGCTCGTAAAAAACTTGGTTTATAATTATTATTTGAAGAATGAAATTCCTTAAGTTTTGGAATTCTTTTTTCAATAACTGGTAAAAAATACTGGTCTGGAGAATAACTTAAAGAAATAATTACATCAGGTTTTATTCTTTTGATTTCTTTTTTTAATTTAAAAAAGTGAATTATTGATTTGATTAGATTTTTTGGATGAAAATAACTTAATTCTCTGTGATAATTTACTTCTAGATCTTTTGATTTTATCTTTGAATTTAAAAAATAGACTGGCTTTTTATTTTTTTGTTCAGTCGTTAAAAGATGAACATCATAATCATAAAACTCTATAAAATGATTCAGTTTGAGAGTTAAAATACGTTCAGCACCACCATGCAAATAGACTTGGTCAGTTAAATAAAGTATTCTCATGACAATTTTTTCTTAATTTCTCTAAGTTTTAAAATTTCAATAATTTTATTAATCGTATTTACTCCAAAAACTTTCATCAAACTTCGTTTAATGTTGGGTAGAAATGTAGTTTTTTTAGAAATCCAAGACATTGCAAAATGATGGATGGTGTAGGTGTTTTTTGTGACAGTAACAATTCCTGTTCCTTGATTTTTTGCGCAAAAATAATCAACTGGAAACATCATTAATTTAGGACTATCTAATGAATATGATATCTTTTCATCTGTGTTCATTTCAGTTACAACTTTAGTTTTTCCTATTTGCTCCATCATTATACTTGGCAACGTTCGGATGTCTAATATCGTATCTGGTTTTATGAATTCTCTATTTTTATAATATTCGAGACAATCACCAACCCATTGTGTTTTTGGTTCAGCTCCAAAAACTCCAGCTTCAACAATTCCTCCACCTTCAGTTCCAATAAAATAGGGTAATTCTAATAAATCATTAAAGCTTTTTACAACTTCAACATCAGTATCCATATAAATTCCGCCATAATTATAGACTGCATAAAGACGAATGTAATCAGCTGCAAAAGCATACTTTTTGGTTTCAAAGGCTTGTTTGACCCAAAGTGAATCTTCAAGATTGAACTTAGCTGTATCCCAAAGTATAAACTCATAATCTGGAAGTTTTTCTTTCCAAGTAGTTATACATTTTTCAATACTATCTGGATATTTATCACCGCTAAGCCAACAGTAGTGTATTATTTTTGGTATCATCACATGATTTTGAATAAAAACTATTTTTTATTAATAAATGCTCGGCATTTTTCTTTCATTGGTTCTGCTAATGCATGGTGTTTTCCTAAATTTTTAACAATAGTATTTTTAGAAATTTTTCCATCCAAAGGAAAGTTAGCGGTAAACTCACCTGTTTTTGTATTCACATCAACTCGATTAAATAAATCTAAAATTCCATCAAAACGGCATGAGTCTACAAAACTGTCAAATCCGTTAACAAAGATAACTGGTGTTCCCATTGCTAAACAAGGTAAAGCACAATGAATACGGGAAGTGATTACCAGTTTTGCTTTGGCATATTGATTTAAAATATCTTCAGCCATTGCAAATTTTTGATCATCAGAATAAGTGTTTGATGGTGGTTGTTGATTGATATATTTAGCTGATTTTAATAAGTCTGCGTCTATAAAATTACTAACATGCTTTTTTCTTTCACCTAGTTTGAAAATAGTTCCATTTTGGATACTTCTTAAAAAATGTTTCCAATCATAAGTCACTTTTTCCCATGTTGGATAACTGTATAACGGATCAACGATATATATATCATCACCACGCAAAGAATCATCAACCTTGTAGGTATCTAATGTTAAAGTTAAACATCCAGAAAAATAAGCATCAATACCTTTCGATTTTAGCAAATCTGCCGTAAACTGGTCGCGACATCCAATTGGTTCGTGTTTTTTTAGATAAGCAATTCCTTTATCGTTTAACATGCCTGGTGCTGCAGTGTTGTTTACGTGAAAAGAAACAAAAAACGGTTCAATATCTTCGGATGGAACCCAATTGTTATAATTGTGCGTGAACCAACCATTCATTATCACTTTCATTTTTTCACCGTGATAATCAGCAAGATGTTCTCTATTTATATAAGTATCCAACTGAGGTAGATATTGTTTTGCTGCTAAACTTTGCACATTATCACCAACATTGAATGATTTTTTATTTTCTTCGTATGTAAAAATACCGTATTTCATGCGTTTGAAATTTTTATAATTTTCTTCTTAAATCTAGATATAATTGAAACAACTTAGGGAACTTATTGATGATTTTAAATTTAAGCTCGTTTTGTTTTTGTACTTTTTCTTGATTCTTGTTAACTATTTCATCTAAATTTAGGTTGACAAAGGTATTGAAATATTCTAACTCTGAATTTTCATCTTTAATAATATAAGGTTTGGAAATAACTTTCGCTTTATCTTGTAAGCATTGCCATTCATATTTTACTCCAACAGACATTACAGCATTCTTATCAAAATTCTTCAAAATGAGTTTATAAAAATCATTTGAAACTTCAAAACCATAGTCATTTGGATTTTGACCTTCAAGAATGAAACCTAGCATTGTTCGCTGACATTTTGGACATCGGCTACAATTGTATCCTTCTCGAAGTTCCGAATAACAAACTCTGAGTTTTACTCGATATCCTGTTTTTTTTGCAAAATCAACAATGTTTTCAATTTTCTCTGTTCTTCTCAAATGAAATCCATCGTGGATGACTTTTTGATTAGCCCATTTTACTTTTTCATCTGTTTCTGATGTTGAACCCCAACCAAAATTAACTTCACCAGTATTGGAAGAGGCAATTAATGTAGTTGTTATTCCATGAATATAACTTAATGGCGCAATCAAACTCAACAAAGCCATACCATGTTGAATTTTTCCCCACCAACCTAAACCAACTAATAAATCAACTTCATACGTATAAAATGTTCTAAGATTAGACTCAACATAACAAACTCTTTCTTCTTCGATAATTTCTTCTTCGAGATTGAATGTTTTAAAATCATTCCAACGCTTTTCATCTTTAATTTCAATATCTGCTCCGTGAATTGATATTAAAAATGGTTTCTTTTCAATATTTCTTGTTAACGATTCAAATGCGTCTAAACCACCACTAAAAAGAAGACCATAATTGTCATTGTCAAATGTATTGGCAACTAATTTTTTAACATGAAGTTTTGTGTCATTTTTTATCTGTGGAAAATGAATAGCAAACTCTTTTTTTAATTCATGAAGTGAATTATAAAATGTTTCGTCTAATTCGTCAACATAAACATCAAAACCAACAAACCATGCTATTGGCATCACACTCGCTAAAAATGGAATTGTATTAATACTATTCGGAATACTTGAAATATCCTCCTGATAATAAACATAGTAAAGTTCTTTTTTATTAAAATACTTTGCTAAAGAAGTATCATAAGAGTATTCGAAAGTCAACTTCTTTCCTTTCTCAGAATAGGATAAATTATCTAATTTGAGCATGACTATTTTGCTTTAAGAAATTTAGGTAACATAGAACTTATAGTTTGTCTTTCCTCTTGATTCATTCCAAATCTAAACATCAAAAGTGAAAAAATAGATACGAATATCGAAATTTTTACTACCAAATTAAACCAATTATTTCCAGGTAAAAAATTAAGAAGCCAACCAAGAATTAAAATTAATAAAAATGTTGGTACAAGTTTATTTGCTAATTCTTTAAAAAAACGAAAAACATTGAGTTGTAATACATTTTTATAATAAAAATTCATAATGATTTGGCTTAAAATCCATCCTGAAGTTGTTCCAGTAATTAAACCTAAACTTCCGAATTTTTTTGAAAGAAAAAAACCTAAAACTGTTCCTAAAACAATTAAAGTAATATACGTTTTTGCTTTAAACGAAAATAAATTTTTAGATTCTAAAATTGAATTAGCAAAAGATTGCACTAATGGTAATGTATATGAAACCATAATTATCAATGCAATTATCCATGAATTTTGATATGTTTTTCCAACCCATAACAGAATAAATTGCTGTCCATACAATATAAATCCTCCAAGAATTAATAATAAAGTTATAAAAGAAAAACGTCCAATTCTTATCATCATATCAGTCATTTCATCATTGGTTGCGTTTTGAACAGTCATTTTTGTTGCTCTTGGTAAAAAAACTCCAGAAATTGCAGTCGAAAAAGCGCCATAGTATGTTCCAAGCATTATTCCAACTCCATAAATGGCAACGGCTGTTGTTCCAGAAATCATTCCTAAAATCACTTGTCCAGATTGCCATTGAAACTGACCAACCATTGCAAATAAAAATATCCAAAAGGAATACTTAAATATTTCTTTGATTAGTATAGACTCAAGTTTGTGCAATTTTATAGTAACATTTAATTTTTTAAAGACAAAATACGCATTAATTGCTATTACTAGAAGGTTGACAATTGTATCCAGAATAACAATTGAAATAGAATCTCCGCCATAAATCAAGATAGAAACCAGTAGTAATGACCTAACGATATACTTAACGATATTTAGCATTCGGGGAAAAACAAATTGCTCGTATGCACTTGATATTGCTGCAAATGCGCCACCAGGAAGTGTTATTGCTAAATTAAAAATTAGAATTGCAAACATCACTTTAGCCTTCCCAATTTCGGTTGGACTTAACTTTTCAAAAACTGATTCAATATTGAAGTATAATGCAATACCAATAATTATTATTAAAGAAGCTATAAAAGCATAAATAATCATGGTTGTAGCTAGGAAATTTTCTTCGCCTTTTTTGTCTTCTAATGCTCTAAATCTAGACACAAATCGAATAATTGCATTATTTAAACCAAAATCTAATACACTGATATATCCAATAAGTGAACCAATAAGTGTATAAAGACCATATTCCGAATCACCTAATTTATGAATCATAAAAGGCGTCAATACTAATCCTATTCCATTGGTTAATAGTATGGTAACATAGGACAACAGCGCGCCTTTTTTAAGTTGGCTCATTTATTTAGCAGATTATGAATATTGCTTTTCGTAATATTTTTTATACTCACCAGAAGTTACATTTTTTAACCAATCTTCGTTGTTCAAATACCAATCAATGGTTTGTGATAAACCTTCTTCAAAAGTTACTGATGGTTTCCAACCTAATTCTTTATTAATTTTTGAAGCATCAATAGCATACCGCAAATCGTGTCCTGGTCTATCTTTTACGTAAGTAATTAACTTTTCAGATTCACCAGAAACTCTTCCTAGTTTTTCATCCATTTTTTGACAAAGTAATTTTACTAAATCAATATTTTGCCATTCGTTGAAACCACCAATATTGTAGGTTTCATGATTTTTTCCTTCATGAAAAACTAAATCAATAGCTACAGCATGATCAATTACATAAAGCCAATCACGAGTATATTTTCCATCGCCATAAACTGGTAAAGGCTTGTTAGTGATGATATTATTTATAAAAAGTGGAATTAATTTTTCTGGGAAATGATTTGGTCCATAATTGTTGGAACAATTTGTTATCACATAAGGCAAATCATAAGTTTCACCATAAGCGCGAACAAAATGATCTGAACTTGCTTTTGAAGCTGAATAAGGAGAATTAGGATCATAAGCTGTGGTTTCTGTAAATAAACCAGTTGCTCCTAAAGTCCCATAAACTTCGTCCGTAGAAATATGATAAAATCGTTTATTCTCTTTATTATCGTTCCAAATGGTTTTGGCAGCATTCAATAAATTCATGGTTCCAATAACGTTTGTTTTTACAAATGCTAATGGATCGGTGATTGACCTATCAACATGTGATTCGGCCGCAAGATGAATTATACCATCGAATTGATGTTCTTTGAACAAATCCATAATAGTTTCACCATCAGTAATATCCGCTTTTAAAAAAGTATAATTCGGATGGTTTTCTATATCAGCTATATTCTCAAGATTACCTGCATAAGTAAGCGCATCAAGATTGAAAATTTGATAATTTGGATAATTGTTCACAAATCGACGAACAACATGTGAACCAATAAATCCTGCACCTCCAGTTATTAAAATCTTTTTCATCTTTTAAAGTCTTCCGTCTGCTTTTTCTTTTAAAACTCCTTTTACATCAAATAAAACGCCATTCTCCTTTTTCAATTTTGACAAATCGATAGCTGTAAACTCATTGTGAGCAACACCAAGAACAATAGCGTCAAAAGTTTCAGTAGGTAAATCATTTGTTGTTTTTAGCTGATATTCGTGCTCAACTTCGGCTGGTTTTGCCCATGGATCAAAAATAGTAACTTGTATCCCATAATCTGCAAGTGCATGAACTACGTCAACAATTTTTGTGTTTCGAACGTCAGGACAATTTTCTTTGAAAGTTATTCCGAGCATCAATAATTTTGCGCCATTAATAGTTACTCCTTTTTTAATCATTAGCTTAACTACTTGTGAAGCAACATATTCACCCATACTATCGTTTAGTCTTCTTCCTGCTAAAATAATTTCAGGATGATATCCTTTTTCCTGAGCTTTTTGAGCTAAATAATAAGGATCAACACCAATACAATGTCCGCCAACTAAACCTGGTTTGAATGGAAGAAAATTCCATTTTGTTCCAGCAGCTTCAAGAACAGCATGCGTATCGATTTCTAATAAATTGAAAATTTTAGCCAATTCATTTACAAAAGCGATATTGATATCGCGCTGTGAATTTTCAATAACCTTTGCAGCTTCGGCTACCTTTATTGATGGAGCTAAATGAGTTCCAGCAATGATAACTGACTTGTATAAATCATTAACTTTTTGTCCAATTTCTGGAGTTGAACCCGAAGTTACTTTTAGAATCTTTTCAACTGTATGTTCTTTATCGCCTGGATTTATTCTTTCTGGAGAATAGCCTGCAAAAAAGTCGACATTAAATTTCAATCCACTAATTTTTTCTAAAACTGGAATACATTCTTCTTCGGTAACACCAGGATAAACTGTTGATTCATAAATAACAATATCACCTTTTTTCAATACTTTTCCAACCGTTTCGCTAGATTTGTACAATGGTGTTAAATCAGGTCTGTTGTTTTTGTCAACTGGAGTTGGAACAGTAACTATATAATAATTACAATCTTTGATATCATCCATTTGATTGCTACAAAAAAGTCCATTTTCGTTAGAAGATGAAGTAACTAAAACTTGTTTTAAAACGTCTTCACTAACTTCTAGTGTTGAATCAATTCCAGAGTTCAACTCTCCAATTCTTTTTTGATTTATATCAAACCCAACGACAGGATATTTTGTTGCAAATAGTCTTGCAAGTGGTAATCCTACATATCCAAGTCCGATGATTGCTATTTTAATATTCATGAAAATTTTCTAATTAAAATTATAGTTTTATTGGCTTACAAATATACGTATTTAACTAAGAACCAATTGATTGATAAACAAATCCGATTGATTTCATTTTTTCAGTATCTAACAAATTTCTACCGTCAAAAATAAAGGCTGGTTTTAACATACTGTCATATATTTTTTGCCAATCATATTCTTTGAATTCATCCCATTCTGTTAAAATTGCAACAGCATGTGCATTTTTACAAGCATCATATGGATTTTCATACGACTTGATATGATTTTCGTTTTCTGATGGAGTTCTAGTTTCAAGATAATCTAAATCGCTTAGTACTTGCTTTTGACTTACTTTTGGATCAAACAATGCTATGCTTGCTTGTTCATTTATTAAATCATCAGCAACATATATTGCGGCAGATTCTCTTGTGTCGTTTGTGTCTTTTTTGAAAGCCCAACCTAAAAACGTAATTTTTTTTCCGGAAACAGTATTGTATAACGTTTGCACAATATTTTTTGAAAAACGTCTTTTTTGATGGTCATTCATTATAATTACTTGCTCCCAATAATCAGCTACTTCATTTAGTCCAAAAGCTTTTGAAATATATACAAGATTTAATATATCTTTTTGGAAACAAGAACCACCAAAACCTACGGATGCTTTTAAAAACTTTGAACCAATTCTACTATCCATTCCGATAGCTTTGGCTACTTCATTTATATTTGCTTCAGTTTTTTCGCATAGTTCAGACATTGCGTTGATGGAAGAAACTCGTTGAGCCAAAAAAGCATTTGCTGTTAATTTTGACAACTCAGATGACCAAACATTGGTTTTAAGAATTCGATCTCTTGGAACCCAATTAGCATAGACATCAACTAAAGATTCAATCGCTTTTTGACCTTCTGGAGAAGTTTCTCCACCAATTAAAACTCTATCAGGATTTAATAAATCTTGGATTGCTGTTCCTTCGGCTAAAAATTCAGGATTTGAAAGAATTTGAAATTGAACTCCATTTCCAGTATTATCAAGAATGCTTTTTAATGCTTCAGCAGTTCTAACTGGTAAAGTAGATTTTTCAACAACTATTTTATTATTCTTTGCCACTTTAGCTATTTGTCTAGCACACAATTCAATATGTTTTAAATCGGCTGCCATTCCTTTTCCTGTACCATACGTTTTTGTTGGTGTATTTACAGAAATGAAAATAAGTTGTGCTTCATCGATTGCTTTATCAACATCAGTAGAAAAAAACAAATTTTTACCTCTTGTTCTAGCTACAATTTCATTTAAACCGGGTTCGTAAATTGGTATATTATTTACATCTTCATCATTCCAATTTGCAATTCTTGTTTCGTTTAAATCAACGACTGTAATTTTTATATTTGGACATTTTTCAGCAATGACAGCCATTGTTGGTCCACCAACATAACCTGCTCCAATACAACAAATGTTTGTAATATTCATTTGTAATCTATTTTAGATTTTCCCAATACCATTTCACAGCTACTTTTAAACCGTCTTGAAATGAAAATTTAGGATTATAATTTAATAATTGTTTTGCTTTATCAATACTCGCCAAGGAATGAGGAATATCACCAACTCGGTTTGGTCCGTGAATTATCTCTACATCAGCGATTTTTGAATCAAATTCTGATAAATATTTTTTTAGATAAAACACCATATCGTTTAGTGTTGTTCTATCACCAAAAGCGGTGTTGTAAACTGTATTAACCGCTTCGGCATTTTGTGTTGTTATAGCTAACTCATTCATTTGAATTACGTTATCTATATATGTAAAATCTCTCGAAAAATTTCCATCTCCATTAATTATTGGGCTTTCATTTTTCATAAGTTGCATTACAAACTTTGGAATAACAGCAGCATAAGCTCCATTTGGATCTTGTCTTCTTCCATATACATTGAAATAACGTAATCCAATGGTTTCTAATCCATAGGTTTTACTGAAAATATCAGCGTATAATTCGTTTACATATTTTGTAATTGCATAAGGAGAAAGTGGTTTTCCTATTTTATCTTCTATTTTAGGTAAACTTTCTGAGTCGCCATATGTTGATGAACTTGCCGCATAAACAAATCTTTTTACTCCAGCATCGCGAGAAGCAGTTAGCATGTTCAAAAAACCTGAAACATTGACTTCGTTGCTTGTTATTGGATCATTAATTGATCTAGGAACCGAACCTAATGCCGCTTGATGAAGAACATAATCAATGTCTTTAACCGCAATTCTACATGTTTCAATATTTCTAATATCGCCTTCAATAAGTTTGAAGTTTTGATTGCTTAAAAATGGCTCAATATTATATTTATGACCTGTTGCAAAATTATCTAAACAGGTAACTTTATATCCTTTTTCAAGAAAATATTCACATAGGTTGGAACCAATAAATCCAGCTCCACCTGTTATTAAAATGCTATTTTGTGTTGAACTCATTATTTTCTTTTCAAGAATTTATATTTCAACTTTTCAAAAAATCCTTTTGGAACATCATCATCATGGTATCCATTTGAATAACCATATCCGTAGCCATATCCGTAGCCATAACCATAACCGTAACCTGTTCCGTATTTTGCTTTATTTTCATAACCATTAAACACAATACTGATATTGTTCAACTCACCACGTTTTGTTCTGTTGTTTAACAAAGTAAGCATTTCCTTTTTGGTGAAATTTTGTCTAACAACATATAGCGTAACATCACTAAACTGGGCTAATTCCAGAGCATCAGAAACTAATCCAACTGGTGGTGTATCGAGAATAATGTAATCGTATTGTTTTTTTAATGTTGTAATCATTTCTTTCATCGATTCTCCTAGAATTAACTCAGAAGGATTTGGAGGAATTGGTCCAGAAGTAATTACATCCAGATAAGGTATATGTGTTTTTTGAATAATTTCATCTAATCCTTTTTGACCAATCAAATAATTTACTGCACCAAAGTTATTTTGAATATTAAAATCATCAAAGATTTTTGGTTTTCTTAAATCTAGTCCAAGAATGATTGTTTTTTTCTCGCTTAAAGCAAAAACGGTTGCAATATTGATTGAACAAAATGTTTTTCCTTCACCGCTGACAGACGATGTTAACATAAGTGTTCTTGCACCTTCATGAATTTGCTTCTTATATAAAAATTGTAATGAAGATCGAATTGCTCTAAAAGATTCTGCGAGTGCCGATTTTGGTCTTTCAAAAACTGAAAGATTTGAATCGGTATGCTTTATCCCGACAATTCCAATTAAAGGAATTTGTGTTATTGCTGAAATATCTTCAATATTGTGTATTGCATTATTAATGAAGAAAAGTAAAAACACCACTACTAATGGAATTAGCAAACCTATTATAAATGCTAAAACATAATTTACAGTTGTTTTTGGACCAAGTAATCCACCACCAACATCTTTAGCTGTATCAATAAATCTTATGTCTGATAAATTTGCTGCTCTAACAATTGAAGCTTCACTTCTTTTTTGTAAATAGGTATTATAAATATTGTCACTTAAATTATATTTTCTAGAAATTTTTAAATACTGCTGTGAGCTTTCTGGCAATCTTCTAATTTCACCTTCAATACTTGCTAATTTACTATTAACTTGATCTAAATCATATTGCAATGTGGCTCGATAAGAAGTAACATTTTCAAGTAAAACTTTTTTAAGAGATTCTATTTCATTATCAATTTCATCAAAATAAATTGTTCCTTTTACTGCTTTTCTTATTTCAAAACGTTTTACAGATAGTGCAATAAGTTTAGCAACATTAGACGAAATGTTTGGCTCTTCTATTCCTGCAATTGTTGGCGCAGGTAATTTTGAGAAATCAACACTACTTTTAAGATAATTTTTTAATGAATTTAAGTACGCAATTTTTCTTTCAACACCATCCTTTTGAACATCATACTGAAGAAATCTACCTTTGAAATCAGCACCATTATCCTGAATATCCAAAACATTATTTTTTCTACTAAAATCTTTCAATTCATCACCAGAATCCTTTAGTTGTCCTTCCATTGAAGCAAGTGTTTCATCTATAAAGGCAATTGTATTTTTAGCAAATAGATTTTTATTCTCTAATTGTGTTTTTATCAAAACAGCCACTGTAGTATTCAAATAATCAACCATTCGCTGTTTATTCGTTCCTTCCATATTCAATCTCAGAATTGAAGCTGCCTTTTCATCTATATTGATACCAATATTTTTATATTTGGATACGGTTTCATTAAATGAGTTAAATCGTATCAATACTTCTTCTCCAATATTCATCTTAACTGCATAATCTCTATCTAGTTTCCAATTTAAAAATGGTAAAACAACTTGTTGTCCAACTTTATACTGTTTACTAAACTCACTATTTTCTATGTCAATAAACTTATGAGAATCATCTATATATCGAACCGTTTCGATAGAACCTGAGTCAAATGGTATTGTTAAAAGATAAGTGTCTGGGGAAATCATTTTAACTTTCACAAATTTGGAATAAATTTGAAATTCAGCTGGATTTATCCTCACCTTAAATGGCACTTGCCCATAAACATCTTTAAAATAATAATCAGTTTTAGTATAATAATCAGTATAAAACTGGAGACTATCAACTACAAATTCATTGTGAGATCTTGACTTAAAAGTTGTTGCAATACTTTGAACCTTATCAGAAGTTCCACCCCAATTAAAAATTAAACTTGTGTTAGAAGTAAATAATGGATTATTTTCTTCAGTTACTGAAATAACCGTATCTATTCCATAAATTTTTTGTTTTCTAATATTTACCTGATGTGCAATTGTAAAAGTGATTAGCAAAGAAATTAGAAACCACTTCCAATAACTTACTATTTTGACTAAGAAACTTTTAAAATCAAAACTGTTTTGTCTTTCAAAAAATGAAAAATCTTTAACTTCTAGCATGGATAAATTGAGTTTATCTATTAAGTAATAAGTAAGTTGTTGTAGCCAATGACAATAAGGTTATTATTGTAGATAATGATTCTATTCCTGTTCTTCCAGTTCCCCAAGTTTTTTGTTTTAAAGGTTTTACATAAATATAATCATTATGCTGAAGTTGATATGCTGGTGAATTCACAGCATTTGAATCGGTTAAATCAATGTGGTAGGTTTGATTTCCTTGTGGAAACCTTCTAATTACAACTACATCCTTTCTATTTCCTGTAATTTCTATATCACCAGAATTAGCAATTGCCTCCATTATATTTACTCTGTCTTGATATAAAACTTTTGTACCACTACTTGAAACTTCTCCATTTACGGTATATCTAAATCCTCCTAATCTAACATTTACATATATCCCAGCTTCTTTATTAAAATATTCTTCTAACAATTTCTTTTCTACTTTTATTCTTACTTCTTCAAATGTGTGACCGAGAACATTAATTTCTCCTAAAACTGGAAGTCTAATATTTCCATGATCATCAACAACATAACCATTAAAATATATGGCTTGCTCATTATTTACAGCCGAACCAATAGTAGAATTAAATATTTCAACTAGTTCCGGTTTCATGGCTTTTATTGAAACATTTAATAAATCGTTTACTTGCAGTCTATAAGGTTTGTCTGTTAATTGAGTAACAGCATCACTATTCTCCTTACTGTTATTTTCTTGTAGATATATTAAGTCCTTTGTTGGAATGCATGATGTAAAGAATACACTTAATAAAATTAAAAGAGAAATACTATATTTATTCATTATCTGTAATAACTTGTTAGCCAACAAAGATAGTTTTTCAATTCTAATTACAAAAATGTAGAAAGCTATTATTTCGTTATGTTTTGTTTATCGATAATTCAAACGGAACTCGTTGGAGAATACTTCTTCCTAATGTAACTTCATCGGCATATTCTAATTCATCGCCAACAGCTATTCCACGAGCAATGGTTGATGTTTTTATTTCGCAATCTTTTATTTGTTTGTAGATATAAAAATTAGTAGTATCACCTTCCATTGTGGAACTTAGCGCAAAAATTATCTCTTCGATTATTCCTAATTTTACTTTTTCTACTAACGAATTAATAGTCAACTGACTTGGTCCAATGCCATCAATTGGAGAAATTTTTCCACCCAAAACATGATAAATTCCTTTAAACTGATTGGTATTTTCAATCGCCATGACATCGCGAACATCTTCAACTACACAAATAATTTTATGATTTCGAGCCGAATTATTGCAAATTTCACACACCTCAACATCAGAAATATTGTGGCACGATTTACAAAACTTAATCTCTTCACGCATCGTTGTTAACGCTTGTGACAAAAATTGGGTTTGTTCAACAGGTTGTTTTAACAAATGTAAAACCAACCGTAACGCTGTTCGTTTACCAATTCCAGGCAATTGTGCCATTTCATTGACCGCTTTTTCTAAAAGTTTTGAAGAAAATTCCATGACGCAAAATTAGATAATTTGAAAATTAGATAATTTGAAAATGTCATTTATTTATCTACTTTAGCTAAAATTAATACAAACCATGACACCAACCACAATACTACTACTTATTGTTATCTATTTTGGACTTTTAATTCTTATTTCGAATGTCGTTTCCAAAAAAAGTGCTGACAACGATACTTTTTTTAAAGCCAATAAAAATTCAAAATGGTATTTGGTTGCTTTTGGAATGATTGGAACAGCGTTGTCTGGCGTTACTTTCATTTCGGTTCCAGGAAATGTTGGTTCGCCCGAAAGTCAGTTTAGTTATTTTCAGTTTGTTCTAGGAAATGCCATTGGATTTCTAATAATTGCTACCGTTTTACTTCCGCTTTATTATCGGATGAATTTGACCTCTATTTATGGTTATATCGAACAACGACTTGGCGTAGTTAGTTATAAAACCGCAGCAACAATTTTCCTGATTAGCAGAACAATTGGCTCGGCTTTTCGATTGTATCTGGTTGTAATTGTTTTGCAACGTTATGTATTTGATTTCTTTAATGTTCCATTTGCGGCAACGGTTTTAATTTCGCTCGGATTAATTTTTGCTTACACGTATCGCGGCGGATTAAAAACGATAATTATTACCGATACTTTGCAAACTTTTTTCTTAGTTTCTTCGGTTTTTTTGACCATAATTTTCATTTGCCAAAGTTTAGATTTATCTGCAATTCAAGCTTTTGAAGCGGTAAAAAACAGCAATTATTCCAAAATTTTCTTCTATGAAGATTATCTGAAAGGTAACTTCGTTTTGAAACAAATCCTTGGAGGAATTTTTGTAACCATTGCTATGGTTGGACTTGATCAAGACTTGATGCAGAAAAACTTGAGTTGCAAAAACATTGGCGAAGCTCAAAAAAATATGTTCACTTTTACTGGAATTTTCGTTGTTATCAACATATTTTTCTTGAGTGTTGGTGCGTTGCTTTATCTTTTTGCCGAAAAAAACAATATTGCAATTCCAATGATTAATGGTGTGGCGCGAACGGATTATCTTTTCCCAGAAATTGCGTTTAATCATTTGGCAATTTTTCCTGCGATTATATTTTTATTAGGATTAACGGCTGCAACTTTTGCTACGACCGACAGTGCTTTGACGGCTTTGACAACTTCGTTTTGTGTGGATTTTTTAAACATGGACAAAGCTGAAAACGCATCAAATCCTAAAAATGTAAAAAGACGTCATTTGGTACATTTAGGTTTTTCGTTGTTGATGTTTTTGGTAATTATTATCTTCAATTCGCTGAATGATCAATCGGTGGTGACGATGATTTTTAAAGTGGCGAGTTATACTTATGGTCCGTTATTAGGACTGTATGCTTTTGGTTTGTTTATGAAATCAAAAACGGTTCACGATAAATTGGTTCCAATTATTTGTGTGATTTCGCCGTTGGTTTGCTTTTTATTGGCTAAAAATTCGGCTGTGCTTTTTGGAGATTATGTGATTGATAACGAGTTAATTATCATCAACGGATTGATTACGTTTTTGGGATTGTTGTTGATTAGTAAACCTGCAACTTCTGAAACTCGATTTTAGAATTTAACCACGAAGAACGCAAAGTCTTTCGCAAAGTCCAATTTTTAGAACGCGGATGACACGGATTTTACAGATTTACACGGATTTTTTTTACCAAAAATTCAAATGGATAACTTTTTAGCCCTGATTGAAGAGAAAATCTCGTCTTTTAGGACGAGATTGTAACGGAAAGCAGGAATTACTTTTACTGAAAATGCCCGAACGATTCGCTCCTAATATTGATTTGTAGTCAGTAAAACCAACGTGCAAGCGATTTCAACTTTGATACCGTTACTTTGCAGAAGTTGATAAAACTCTGGATTTTCGGTTCCAGGATTGAAAATGACGCGTTTTGGTTTGGTTTCGATGATGTAGTTGTAGTATTCGCGCTGACGAACTGGGTTTAAATACAAGGTTACCGTATCGATATTTTTTAATGGAATGTTTTTTGTCCTGATGGTTATTCCAGCAACTTCGCCAGTATTTTGACCAATTGCAAGTACTGAATGTCCTTTTTCTGTTAGCATTGTTATTGCTTTGAAAGCGTATCTTTCAGGTTTTGTGGTTGCGCCGAGAACGAGTGTTTTCTTGTTTTTCATTTTGCAAAATTAGTGAATAATGTTTTTTATTTAACTCTTAGGTTTTATTCTTTATCTATCTTTGCAGAGAATAAAAATTTTTAGAAAAAATGGAAGTCTTTTTAAACACATTTTTTGTTCTACTTGGAGCTTTGTTTTCGGTACTTAACCCAATTGGCGCTATACCTATTTTTGTTGGTTTGACACAAGATTATAACAAAGCAGAACGTTCGCGGGTTTCATTAATGACAGCGATAAATGTTTGTATTATTCTTCTAATATCATTTTTTATTGGTGAATATGTTTTGAGTTTTTTTGGAATTACGATTTCTGCACTTAGAATTGCTGGTGGAATTTTGATTGCAAGCTCAGGTTTTGGTTTACTAAATGCTAATCCGAAGAAAAGAAAAGGAATTAGCAAAAAGGTAGAAGAAGATTCGCAAAGCAGAAACTCGATTGCGTTAACACCACTTGCCATGCCGATGTTGGCTGGTCCAGGTTCGATTTCGTTATTGATTGCTTTTAATCAAGACCATAATTCTACTATGGATATTTTAGCTTCTACGCTTTCAATTGCTGTTGTTTCTTTAGTAATTTTCCTGATTTTGAGAAGTGCTCATTATTTGGCGAAATATCTTGGTGCTTCGGGAATTGTGGCTATTTCTAGAATTGTAGGTTTCTTGACGGTTGCTATTGGAATTCAGTATATTATTAGTGCGATTTTGAGTATTATTAGAGGAATTTAAGTTTAATTACGAATTAAAAATTAGGAATTACGAATTGAATGCTTCTCGTAATTCATAATTTTTAATTCGTAATTTTTTTTACTCTTTTGGAAGAAAAATTTCTGCCATCATGCATCGAGCACTTCCGCCACCGCAAGCTTCGATAGTATCTAAACTGGAATGGATAATTTCAACGTGAGCTTCGAGTTGAGCGATTTGTTTTTTGGTTAAACTTTTATATGCCGATTCACTCATTACCAAAAATCGTTTACCGTTTTCTCCTTTTACTTCAAGCATATTTCCTGCAAAATTATTGACTTGTTCTTCGGTGATTAAAATTACTTCTTTGTCATCGCCACGAAGACTGTCGAGTACCATTTTGCGTTCTTTTTTATCATCAATACAATCGGCACAAATCACAGCAAATGTATCACCAAGACACATCATTACGTTGGTATGATAAATTAGTTTTCGCTCACCATTTACGGTTTGAAAAGCTTCGAAAATTACCGGTGTAAACTCAAAATCTTCGCAAAATTCTATCATCAGTTCTTCGTCAGCTCTAGGAGAAAGTGCACAATATGCTTTGTCATTTTCTCTATCAAGAAGCAAACTTCCTGTTCCTTCGAGGAAAATATTATCTTGTTCGGCATCGGTATAATCCATAATTTCGTTGATTTCGAAACCTTCGTCTTCTAGAATATCCAGAATATCTTCTCTTCTTTCGGCACGACGATTTTCGGCAAACATTGGATATAAAGCTACATCGCCACTTTCGTGAAATGATATCCAGTTGTTTGGAAAAATACTGTCTGGCGTATTTGGTTCCATTGTATCGTCAACTACAATAACGTTTACACCTACTTTTCTTAATTTGGCAACAAAAACATCAAACTCTTGTTGGGCTTTTGCATTTACAGTTTCAGGCGATAATCCGTCGAGAACTTTTTGGTAATAATTGTTTACAGCAGTTTGTTCGTTCATTCGAAACGCTACTGGACGAATCATTAGAATTGAGTTTGTTGTTTGGTTCAT
>DAOLYL010000026.1:0-17429 GCA_035425765.1 Flavobacterium sp.
GAAGATTTTGAAAAAGTAAAAGAACTAATCTCGCTAGGGAAATCTTCTGATTTGGGTGGAGAAACCATTCAACAAGCCCAAATATTAGAAGGAAATCTAAGAAATACGGGAATTCACGCTTGTGGTGTAATCATCACGCCAGACGATATTACCAATTTCGTTCCGGTTGCAACGGCCAAAGATTCTGATTTGTATGTTACGCAATTTGATAACTCAGTTGTAGAAAGTGCTGGATTATTAAAGATGGATTTCTTGGGTTTAAAAACCCTAACATTAATAAAAGACACGGTAAAATTAGTTAAATATCGTTCGGGAATTGAACTCAATCCTGACGAATTTCCAATTGATGACGTCAAGACATACGAACTTTTTCAACGTGGAGAAACCGTTGGTATTTTCCAATATGAAAGTCCTGGAATGCAAAAATACATGAAGGAATTAAAGCCGACGGTTTTTCCCGATTTGATTGCCATGAATGCATTATATCGTCCAGGTCCAATTGCTTACATTCCGAGTTTTATCAAACGTAAAAACGGCGAAGAAGAAATTGTTTACGATCTTGATGCCTGCGAGGAATTATTGAAAGATACCTACGGAATTACGGTTTATCAAGAACAAGTAATGCTTTTGTCACAAAAATTAGCCGATTTTTCCAAAGGTGATGCCGACGTTTTGCGTAAAGCAATGGGGAAAAAGCAACGTGACGTTTTGGATAAAATGAAACCAAAATTCATTTCTCAAGCGGAAGCCAAAGGTCATTCTGCCGAAAAACTAGAAAAAATCTGGAAAGACTGGGAAGCTTTTGCTGAATATGCGTTTAATAAATCGCATTCAACGTGTTATGCTTGGATTGCCTATCAAACAGCATATCTAAAAGCCAATTATCCGGCAGAATATATGGCTGCGGTTTTATCTAACAATATGAACGACATCAAGCAAGTTTCGTTCTTTATGGAAGAATGTAAACGCATGGGATTGACTGTTCTTGGTCCAGATGTGAATGAGTCGTTTTATAAGTTCACAGTAAACGATAATTATGCAGTTCGATTTGGAATGGGAGCAATCAAAGGTGTTGGCGCGCCAGCTGTTGATACAATTGTTCAAAACAGAAAAGACTCGCCTTATAAATCGATATTTGATTTGGCAAAAAAAATTGACCTTCGAGCTGCTAATAAAAAAGCATTCGAAAGTTTAGCTTTGGCTGGTGGATTTGATGGTTTTTCAGAAACACATAGAGCACAATATTTTCACATAGAAGGCGAAGGAATTACGTTTTTAGAAAAAGCAATGCGTTACGGAAGTAAGTTCCAAGAAAACGAAAATTCATCCCAAGTAAGTTTGTTTGGCGAAGCAAGTGAAATTCAAATTGCAGAACCAATTGTTCCGCCATGTGACGAATGGAGCACGATGGAAAAATTATCAAGAGAAAAAGAAGTAGTAGGAATTTATATTTCAGGACATCCGCTTGATGATTATAAATATGAAATGAGCCAATCATTTTGTAATATAAAATTATCTCAACTCAAAAGTTTAGAAACATTAATTGGAAAAAATTTAACCTTTGGAGGAATTATAACTAATGTGCAACATCGAACTGGGAAAACAGGAAAAGACTGGGCAATGTTTACAATTGAAGGATTTGATGAAAGTTATGATTTCAGAATTTTTAACGAAGAATATTTAAAACTCCGTCATTTTTTGGTTAATAATCAATTTCTTTATTTTAAAATAGGTGTAAAAGATGGTTGGGTAAATCGCGAAACTGGTAAAAAGTCAGATCCACAAATTGTATTTCAAGACGCAAAATTATTGGCTGATGTTTTGTCAACTTTTGCGAAAAAAATAAATTTAATATTGAATATAAAATCGATTAATCAAAATTTTATTCATGATTTAAATGATGTTTTTATAGAAAATCAGGGCGATAAACCAGTGGGTTTTGAAGTAATTGAAACTGAAATTTTAACAAATCCAACAGAAGTTATAAAGCCAATTGAACCCGTTTTAGTGACCACTAATAATGATGAAATTGATATTGAAAACCTTGACGGAAATGAAATCATCGAAGAAGAACTTTTTGAGAATAACCCTGTTTTAGTTGAACAAATTAGAAATGTTACTAAACTAGAAATGAAAAGTAATCGATTAAAAGTGAATATTTCAAAAAAACTCCTATCAAGGTTGGAAAATTTGGATGTTAATTTTAGATTTAATTAAGTATCAATTCTAACAATTCTCAAATAGTCAAAACTAATTTTCAATTAACAATAAATTAAGTTTTTAATAATTAAATTTGCACTTATAAAAGTTAAACAATTTTTAAAATTAAAAAATATGGCATTAGCAATAACAGATGCTACTTTTGACGAAGTAGTATTAAAATCAGACAAACCAGTAGTAGTAGATTTTTGGGCAGCTTGGTGTGGACCATGTAGAATGGTTGGACCAGTTATCGACGAAATCGCAACAGAATACGAAGGAAAAGCAACAGTTGGAAAAGTTGACGTAGACGCAAACCAAGAATTTGCAGCAAAATATGGCGTTAGAAACATTCCAACCGTATTAGTTTTCCAAAACGGAGAAGTAGTAGGAAGACAAGTTGGAGTTGCTCCAAAAAAGACTTATACAGATGCAATTGATGCATTATTGTAAATAAAATGAAAAAGAGTAATGAAAGTCTGGTCTCGTTCTGTAAAACGAAATCAGACTTTTTTATTTTAGAACTAAAGTAAAAATTGTTCCCACGTTTTGTTTTGAATCTACCGTAATTTTACAATCAATTGCTTTTGCTAAATCACGAATTAGATGCAATCCTAATCCAGTTTTAATTCCTGTAACTTCTTTTTCGTCATACAAAGCTTTAAACTGTTCATCAGAAGCTCCTTTTCCATTGTCGGAAATTGATAAAAAAGATTGACCATTTTCTTGCCAAGCTTTCCAAATAATTGTTGGGTTTTCAATTTCTTTCAAAGCTTTTATAGCATTTCCAGTTAGATTTCTAATGATGGTTTTTAAATAATTTTCATCTGTATTGATTTGGATATTTTGAGGATTTTCAAAAGATATTTTTATATGTTCTTCGCTAGAAAAATGATTTTTTACTTCTTCAAATAGATTAGATATAGCAATTTTTTTTGGTTGAGGTTTAAAGTTTTCCATTTGACTTTTGCTCCATTGCAATATATCTTCCATAGAGTTTAAAAGATTTTCGGCTCCAGCCATAGTTTTGTCTTGCATGCGTTTAGTACTTTCTTCATCTAGCATTTCTGGACTCTCTTTTTGAAGCTGAAGGAAGAAAATTAAGTTAGCAACTGGTCCACGTAAATCGTGATTTAAAATACTAAAAAAACGAGTTTTTGCTTTATTAGATTCGTCAAGTTCTTTATTTAAAAGTTGTAATTTCTCATTTGTTTTTTTTCGACTTCGATTTTGATAAAAAAGTAAACTTCCAATAATCATCACTAGCAAAAGTCCAATGATTAAATAGTATTTTTGTTTCTCTTTAGCAGCAAGAGTTAGCTTGTTTAGTTGAATTTGTTTATCACGAAGTTCAATTTCTTTCTCGCTTTCTAAAGCTGCAATTTTATTTTTATTTTTTTGAGAATATATTGAATCATACAATTCATTACGAAGTTCTAAATTAGCATATGCGCTTTCAAAATCGCCCTTTTCTTTCTGCAATATGGAAAGCGATTGGCTGAAATACAACATTGAATCTAAATTCTTCTTTTTCTTTGCAATTGTCAAACACTTATTAAAATATTCTTCAGCAATAATAAATAACTCTTTTGATGTTTTTTTTCCAATTATTTGAATAGTTTCTTTTTTTAGATTATCATCTTTTGCAATTTCAAAAAAAGTGTAACCCAAATTGCCTAAGTTAGTCACTGACATTAAGTTTTCGGGCGAAATTTTATCCCAAATTTCTTGGGCTTCTAATTCCATTTTAAGCAGTGTAGCAATGTTGTTTTCATAACACAACGACCAATTGGTTAGTACATAAGCTTGACCATGTTCTTCATTACTTTTTTTAAAATCTAAATATGCTTTTTGAAATATTTTTTTTGCTTGTTCGCAATCGCCTTTTAATCGATAAACTTCGGCTAAAGTGGCGTTTATATATGCGTTTTCTGAAATGTTATTGTTGTATTTTGCGATTTTTTGGGCTTTAAGAATATAGTTTAATGCTAAATCTGTATTTTTTTGATCGAGATAGGTATTGGCTAAACCACGATAATTTTTTTGCAGCAAGGAATAGTTTTTATTTTTATTTGCTAGTTCTATCGATTTTAAAAACATTTCAACAGACTTTACAAAGTTTGATTTTCTTGAAAAGAGTAAAGCACTTAAAAGATAATTTTTAGCAATTTCGTTTTCGTTTTTTAATAATAAATTTTTGTTTAACGATTCGTTATTCAGTTTTTCGGCTTCAGTAGATTCGGCATCAAACATTTTTACATAGGCAAGTGTAGATTTTGCTTTTGCTATTTTAGCTTCGTCATTTACTTTTTCTGCATTTTCAAGAAGTTGATGAGCTTTTTTTAACGCCTCAGGAAAATTATATTGTGTTAGACTTTCAATAGCATTTCTTTCTAATTCAAAATCAGAGTTTTTAGATAAATTTTGCGAAAATGATTGGCAAAAAACAGTTAATAAAATAAATAGACAAACGGTTTTAATCATTCTAAAAAATTTAAATTATCCTTAAAACTTCTGCCTATTGGAATGCAAATATTGTTTTTTAGTTCAATTTCTTGACTTCCAATTTTTTGAATAAATTCTTTTTGAACTGCAAAACTGCGATGTATTCTAATAAATGATTGGAACTTTTCTTCTTGAAGAATTTCACCCAAATTAGATAACACACAATGGCGTTTATTTTCCGTAACAAGAATAGTATAATTTTTAAGAGCTTCAAGATATAAAATCTCATGAAGTTTAACTTTAATTTGGTCATGACCAGTTTTGACAAAAACTGAATCGCCACCAATTGACGACTCAAATAAGTTGGCTTTCAATCGAACCTCCATGAACTCTTCAATTCTTTTTATGGTTTGTTCAAATCGTGGAAACTTAAATGGTTTAACAATAAAATCTAAAGTCTGCAATTCAAAAGTTTCTGCAGCACTTTCTGTATGCGAAGAAATAAACACACAAACTGGAATTTCCAATGCTTTTTTACGCAATTCTATTCCTGATTTTCCACTCATTTCAATATCCAAAAAAGCCACATCAACTAAATTCTCCTCTAAAAACAAAAGTGCTTTTTCTGCGGATTCAAAAACACCAACAATATTTAAACTTGAAAATCTTTTTGCATACGATATCACGACAAGTCTGTCCATTTCGTCATCGTCAACAATGATACAGTCAAAAGGTTTCATTTAGAATTGATTTGAATTCAAATATAAGACTTTCTACTACAAAAATGTTATTCGTGTATTTAAAATGTCGTTCGTCCTTTTATCGTTTTTTTCGCTTGCATATTAAAGCACTTTTGTACTCTAAACTATGTTAAAACAACTTAAATACTTTGCAATGAAAAGATTAGTGTCAATTTTTGGATTGTTATTTTTTTCAACAATAACATTTTCCCAAGTCGGAATAAACACAACCGATCCAAAAGCGCAACTAGAAATTAAGTCGAGTAATCAAGCAACACCATCAAATAAAGATGGAATTTTAATTCCAAAAATTAATGCATTTCCACTAATAAATCCAACCGTTGATCAAAACAGTATGATGGTCTATTTGACTCTTGATTTACCAGGAAAACCTAAAGGATTTTACTATTGGAACAATGATACAACAACTTGGGTTGGTTTTATAGGAGACAAAGGTTGGGAACTAACAGGAAATTCAGGAACAAATCCATCAACAAATTTTATTGGAACAACTGATGATAATGATGTAGTTTTTAAGAGGAATAATATTGCTTCTGGAATTTTAAATTCAAGTAATAATAATACTTCTTTTGGAGTATCAGCATTAAATAGTTTAAATACTGGAGGTAGAAATACTGCAGTGGGAAAAGAAGCATTAGCAGCTAATACAATTGGATTTAACAATACCTCTGTAGGATCCGATGCGTTAGCTACAAACACAACAGGATATCATAATACAGCTTTTGGAACGTTTGCTCTAAATTTAAATGATGGCGATTTTAATACGGCAGTTGGTCAACAAGCATTATCAGAAAACACATTAGGTGATTTTAATGTTGCCTTAGGAAATCAAGCATTAAGTTCAAATAAAGTTGGGAGTAGAAATACAGCAGTCGGATCATCATCAATATATAATAATACAACAGGTGAAGAAAATACAAGTGTCGGGTCAAGAGCTTTATTCAATAACGTTGCTGGTTCAAAAGCTACAGCCATTGGAAGAGATGCTATGTATAACGCAAATAACACCACAACAGCATTTGATAATCAAAATGTTGCGGTAGGATATGAAGCATTAAAAGGATCACCAACTCCGGCTGATAATACTGGAAACTCAAATACAGCAATTGGCTATCAAACACTTCTAAACAATAGCGAAGGTAGAGAAAATGTTGCTGTTGGAACCAATGCGCTTCAAGCAAATGAAATCGCCATACAAAATACTGCAGTTGGAGTAAATGCGCTAAAATCATTAATTGGAGGTGGCGATGATTCTGGTTCTTTTAATGTGGCAGTCGGTTTTAATACATTAACAAATAACGAATACGGAACGTTTAACACAGCAATAGGTAGTTACAGTTTAGAAGATAATGTTAATGGTTCAGCAAATATCGCAATGGGTTATTTTGCTTTAAGAAACACAACCGCTCATAACAATATTGCAATAGGAAAAGAGGCTATGGAAAGCAATGATGCTGGATCTAAAGGAATTGCAATTGGCACAAGTGCAATGGCAAATTTAGGTAATACAACAACACCATTTGAAAATCTAAATGTTGCTATAGGTTATGAATCTTTAAAAGGTTCTTCAGTTTTTGCAGACAATACGGGAAACTCAAACACAGCTGTTGGCTATCAAACATTATTAAATAATGCTAAAGGATCAGACAATTCAGTTTTTGGTACAAATGCCCTAAAAAGCAATACAAACGCAAGCGGCAATATCGCTATTGGAAAGAACACTTTATTTTCTCAAAACTTCATTAACGCAGGAGCAGAGTACGAATCAGGAAACACCGCAATAGGTCTCGGAGCACTCTATAATACCAATAGCAGTACCAATAGTAATGGGAGATACAACATAGGAATAGGAAGATATGCACTCTCTAACAATGCTACAGGAAGCTCAAATATAGCTTTAGGTAATTCAGCACTTGGCGGCGCATGGACAGGACTTGGCACTATGACAGGAGATGGAAATATTGCAATTGGCGGAGCAGCAATTAAATCAATATCTACTGGAAGCAATAACATAGCATTAGGTTCACTCAGTTTAAACTACAATTCAGTTGGAGCAGAAAATATTTCAATAGGTAAAGACGCACTATTTTATAGCACAGCACAATCAGGAGGAACAGTAATAGGTACAAGAGCAATGCAAAATTATGGCATTACTTCAACACCAGGAACTAACGACAATGTGGCAATTGGATACGAAGCAATGAGAGGAAATGCCTCATCAATGTATAACCAAAATACTGCCTTAGGTTATCAGTCAATGACGGCAATTGTTAGCGGAAGTAACAATACAGCAAATGGTTATCAATCACTTTTTTCAAATGTAAGTGGAGCTGCTAATACTGCTTTTGGAGACGGTGCATTACGAACTAATATCTCAGGTTCAAACAACATAGCCATTGGATACCAAGCAGGATATTCTGAAACAGGTTCCAACAAACTCTACATCGAAAACAGCAACTCTGCAACACCGTTAATCTATGGCGAATTTGACAACGACCTAATCAGAATCAATGGAAGAACAGAATCAATCTACACACAACTTACTGCAAATAACGACGGACAAAGCTCCATCTACGGCTACAGAACTCGTGATTCTCAAAACGATGGAACAAATTACAGCAGAACAGGAACTAACAAAGCAATAAGCGGATACAACCTCTGGGGAGATTTATACACCTTCGGAGTAACAGGACATTGCTATAATGACTACACCAGAACAGGCGGCGTTTTAGGCGCAGATATCTCTGGAACTTATTGGTCAAGTTTAGGATATAAAAATAGCGCTTTCACAACCTACGGTGTCTATGCAACAGCAGTACTGGCAACAGGAACAGGAAGATTAGCACAACCCCAAAACGAATTTTCTATCGGAGGCGGATTCTACGGAGGCATAATTGGTTCATGGAGCAAAGGAACAGCAATAGGACATGTCGCATCCGGAAGTTTATTTGCATCATACAACAGTGGCAACGAATACACATCCGGAAAACAAATAGAACTAGTCGATACAGGAAACTCAAAAATCGCCGCCTACACAGTAACTTCAACTGAAAGCATCATCTACAAAAAAGGAAAAATAACATTAACAAACGGTTCAGCAAGAGTAAATTTCGACAAAAACTACACAAACCTTCTAGGCGATATCCCAATAGTAACCACAACACCAATGGGACAATGCAACGGATTATATATCGAATCAATAGACAAAGATGGTTTTGTAATAAAAGAATTAAACAATGGAACATCAAACGTGCCTGTCTCATGGATAGCCGTTGGCGATAGAGTTGACGCAAATACAAATACAATAGCAGAAAGCATCTTAAACAAAGACTTCGATCAAAACATCAACCAAGTAATGTTCAACGAAAACAACAAATCACAATCAGCAAAAGCAGTATGGACAGATGGAAATACAATCCAATTTGGCGAACTACCCGAAAATTTAAAACAAAAAAACACCACCAAAAAAGAATAAATAAAAATAGTTGTAGAAATAAGTTTTTAGTTTTTTTGGAAAGAAAGGTTTGGCGAAAGTCAAACCTTTTTTTAAATAAAATACCATAACCTATTTTTATATCCTATAATATTATTTTTATTTAATAGAAACAATTATTTATTTATTAAAAATTATGTTTTAGTTTATTTAGTATAATATTTAGTTTTTATAATAATACTTTTAATTATTGCAATAAATATTTTATATAATGATAAGATAATTTTAACAAAAAGAATAATATCTTTATATTCTATAAAAAACATTTTATCTTTTAATAAAATCAATATGCTAGCATTCAACTTACAAACCATTTTTAAAGCAAGACAAATAGATAAACCCTACTCATTTCTTGTCAAAATAGGTATTGCACCACATACAGCCACGAGGTTATTAAACAATAACGTCAGAGTTATGAGATTAGACCACATAGAGTTACTATGCAAAAACCTCCATTGCGAACCAAATGATTTACTTCAATACAAAAACGATAAAAACACAGTTCTACCACAAAACCATCCACTAAATAATTTAATCCCACAACAACAAGACAACCAGTGGCAAGAAACATTAAAAACAATTCCTCTAAAACAACTCAAAGAAATTGCCTCAATAATAAACCAATCCAATACCGAAAAAGAGTAAATAAAACGTTCATCAAAAACTTTTTCAATACCTTTGAAATATGAAGATAGAAGAACAAAAAGAATTAATCTCCGGCTTTAAACATCTCGAATTACTAGCCAGTCAAGTAGTAGAAGGTTTCATTTCCGGAATGCATAAATCACCATTTCACGGATTTTCAGCAGAATTTGCCGAACACAAAATCTATAATGTTGGCGAAAGCACAAAAAATATCGACTGGAAACTTTTTGCCAAAACAGATCGATTATACACAAAAAAATATGAAGAAGAAACCAATCTTCGTTGCCATTTAATTATTGATAATTCGTCTTCAATGCACTATCCAAAGCTAAAGCCGAACGAACTTTTCTATCACAATAAAATTGGATTTTCCGTATTAGCATCAGCCGTTTTAATGAATTTATTAAAAAAACAACGCGATGCCGTTGGACTAAGTATCTATTCCGATAAATACGAATATTATGCACCCGAAAAAGGAAGTGATCGCCATCATAGAATGATTTTGAATACGTTAGAAAATCTTTTAGAAAATCCAAAAGAAACAAAAACAACAGACACAATAACTTTTTTACATCAAATTGCCGAAAAAATGCATCGCCGTTCGATGATTATTTTGTTTACCGATATGTTTCAAAATAATGATAAAGAAAAGTTATTCAATGCACTACAGCATTTAAAACATAACAAACACAAAGTTGTTGTCTTTCACGTTTATGATAAAAAAACCGAAATCAATTTTGAGTTTGACAATGCTCCAAGAAAATTTATTGACGTAGAGTCAGGAGAAGAAATAAATATATTTTCCGAAAACATAAAAGAAGCATACGAAGAAAAAGTAAATCAATATTTTAAAGAAATAGCAATGACCTGTGCACAAAACGGTATTAAGTATGTTCCAGTAGCTGCTGAAGAAAGTTTCGAAAAAATTTTGACAACCTATTTGGTTGAAAAGCAATTATTTGGTTAAAAATTTAAAAACGAATTGATTTTTTTTGTCAAAAAAGTTGCAGATGTGAAAATCCATCGTATATTTGCAACCGCAATTAAGCAAGGTTTGGTAGTTCAGTTGGTTAGAATACATGCCTGTCACGCATGGGGTCGCGGGTTCGAGTCCCGTCCAGACCGCTAAAATTGGGAAAAGGTTTTCGGAAACGAAAACCTTTTTTGCCCAAAAAAAGTATTTAAGATTAGTTGTGTTGTTTCGATACGAATTTGTAACTCGTATCATGGTTTAGTAGTTAGACCAATGAAAAGCTTTCCACTTTATTGTGGATGGCTTTTTTGCTTTTATGATATCTTAAATAAAATTTTTAGCAGCAATAAAAATATATAGAAACAAAAAGGAAAGACAAACCATAAACTTCATAAAAGTCGATACCAAAAAACCAATAAACGAACCTATAGCTGCTTTTAAAGCACCGCGCTTGTCATTTGAATTATAAATTAACTCTCCAACAAAAGCGCCAAGAAAAGGACCAACAATAAACCCAACTGGCGGAAAGAACAAACCAAGAACTAATCCAATATTTGTTCCCCAAATACCGTATTTTGTGCCTCCAAACTTTTTAGTTCCTTTAGCGGGAATTACATAATCTAAAATTGTGACAATAATTGTAATGATTAATGTAATTCCTAAAACCCAATAATTACTTTGGATTTTTTCAGTAAAATAGAGAAGCAATAAACCCAACCAACATAATGGAACTCCAGGTAAAACAGGTAAAAAACTTCCAATTAAACCCAAAATCATTAAAACAAAGCCAACTATTAAAAGTAAAACATCCATAGAAAGTAAATTTTAGTACATTTGAAAAATTTAAATTTTGATTTTCTTTCGATAACGAATATGAGAAAAATTATTCTATTTCTTCCTCTATCGGTGTTCTTTTTCACCTCTTGTCAATTCTTTGACAAGAAAGTGCCAAATGAAAAAGAGTTGTTAGAAAAACAAATCAATGAAATCAACTGGAAAGAAGTAGATGAATATCCATCAATTATTGATTGTGAAAAAATCACTAATGAAGAACAACGAAAACAATGTTTTTTTGATTTTTTAACTTCAACAATACAACAAAAATTAGATAACGATACGCTCAGAACAATGTATCCACAGTTGGATACTATCGAAGTGAAAGTTACTGTTTTTCCTGATTCGGAAGTTACTTTTGAACCACAGTTTCCTCGAGATAGTGTCGCTTATGATACTATAAAAATTGATAGTATTCTCAAAAGTAAATTAGTTGATTTTCCTAAAATTAATCCTGCTATAAAACGTGGAATTCCAGTAAAAACGCAGTTTGTTCTTCCTGTAATTTTGAAGATGGAATAATTATTTTTTAAATCTTCTTCCTTTCCAAGAATAGTTTCCAAATAAAGAATAAATTGCAACAGTAGATGCAAAAAATGGGTAAATCAAACTACTTGCTAGTGGTAAAATAAACCTACCATTCAGAAGAAATTTATTGGTTTTAAACAATAAGATATAGTCGATACAGTATTTTATTAAAAAGGTTCCAAGTAAAATTTTCCAATCCATTTTTTGAATTAGAACAAACCACAAACTAAGAATTAAACTTAAGTTCATAAGCAATACAGTTATGGCTAAAAACTTTGCATACAAACTAGAGTAAGAACTCGTTTTGCTAGCCCAACGAACGCGTTGCATAAAAAGTTTAAACAAATCATTTTCTGGTTTTGTAACGACTATTGTGTCTTTAGATTTAAGGAAATGAACTTTTTCAGGAGATTTTTGTATCGCTTTTTGAAGTAAAAAAACATCATCACCGCTTGCAATTTTATTATTTCCATTAAAACCATCTAGGTCGATAAAAAGTTGTTTTTTGTAGGCAAAATTAGCACCGTTGCACATAAATGGTTTTCCAAGTCCAAAACTTCCAATAGTTGTTCCTTGCAAACTCAATAAATCCATTTGTTGAAAATGATGAAACCAATTATTTTTCGTTTTATAAATAACCGAACTTGCTATCATTTCAACATTGTTTTCTTGGATATAATTATCGATTGTAAGTAGCCAATTTTTATTTACGATACAATCAGCATCAGTGGTAATAATCCATTCATTTTTCACAATTGGAATTGCTCTTGCAATAGCATCTTTTTTAGGAGAATTTGACAAACGAAGATTTTCTAATAGAGTTGTATCAAATGTGTTATTCTTCATTCGCCATTGAATATAAACTCTTTCGGATTGGTCTTTAGAAAAATCATCCACCATAATTATCTCAATCAAATCGTGAGGATAATTTAATTTAGAAAATGATTCCAAAAGCTTTGAAAGATTTTTTTCCTCATTTCTGAAAGGAACAATTAGGGAGAATTTTGTCTTTGGGTATAAATTTTTACTTTCATAAACTTTGACATTATTAAACCCAAAGAGTAATCGAGCAATCGAATAGGTGTAAATCAATAAAATAACTATTGAAATTATATAAATCAGTTCCATTTTGGTTTAAATTTTAGTACATAATAACTTCCTATAATCACTGGTAAAACTACGTTTAAAAACCACATCAAGGTTGAAATAAAAATCACAATCCATTCATTTACGCCAAGTTTTCCAAAGAAAAACAAAGCAACACTTCCTTTAACGGCGAAGTCTAAAAATTGAAAACTAGGTAAAGATGAAGCCAAAAAATAGACAACTGCAACTGTTGAAATCAATGACAAATAAGGTAAATCAACATCAAAAGCTAAAAATAAAAAATAATACTGATGAGAAAAAACCAAGTAGCGAAACAGACCATAAATCATATTTTTTTGATGAATATGTTTAGGGATTTCATTGATTTTATTTAAAAGTTTTTCAATAGAATAACCTTTTATCGTGATTTTTTTTGAAAAAAAGAATAGTATAAAAAGCAAAAAAGCAATGGTAAGAATTACAATCGACCATTTCCAATACCCAATAATTGCCAATCCAATTATTCCAAAAAGAACAGTTAGAATCATTTGAATTCCGTTGCAAATCAGATTTAAAAAAATGATTTTCTTGGTTTGTTTCTTATTGAAATACATCGCTTTTCCGGCATATTCTCCCAATCCGTTTGGGGTGAAAATACCAGCCGTTAAAGCGCCAAGAACTTGTTTTGTAGCTTCGCCAATTGAAATTGGGTTTATAAAGGAAACTAGATTTTGCCATTTCAAAATTTCCAAAAACCGATTAACTACGCTGAATAAGAGTATAAATAAAATGCCAAAGAATGATTTTTTTCTATCAACTAATTGACTAAACTTTTCCCAGTCGAGTTGCTCATTTCCAGCTAACTGATTATAAATAAAATAGAATGCGGCAATTACAACAAGAAGTTTTAAAAGAAAGATGAAAAATTTATTTTTGAGAAATGCTCGCATCCTGCAAAAGTAAGTTATAATTCCAATTTATTTTCTATTCTCTACTCAGGTTAAATTAACATCTCTATATCAATACTTTTGCAATTTTATTTCTATTTTTGAAGAATATTAACCATTTTATAAATAACAACTCAAAATCATGAGAAAAAAATTACTTATTATTTTATTTTTCTTCAATTTAACTGTTTTTGCCCAAGATAATTTATCATGGAAAAGTATAAATTCAAGAGAAATAACACCAAATAAAATTGCTGCGAGAGATAATTTTGCCAGCGAGTTTTCTTTATACCAAGTTCCAGTAGAAAATATTCAACAAAAGCTAAAACAATCCCCAAACAGATTGAGTACAAGCTCATCAAATGTTATTGTTTCAATTCCAAACATTAATGGAGAAATGGAACGATTTCAGATGTTTGAATTTTCAAATTTTGATCCAGAATTACAAGCTCAATTTCCAGAAATTCGTTCTTATGTTGGAATTGGACTTGATGATAAACACGCAAAAATTAGAATGAGTTCTGATCCAAGTGGAATGCAAGGGATGATTTTTAGAGCAGACAAAACAAATGAGTTTTTCGAACCTTATTCAATTGATAGAACAATTTATGCAGTGTATGAATCTAGCAGAAATAAAGGAGAATTACCTTTTGTTTGTTCGACAGATGATGTAGCTGTTTCTAATGAATTAAACAGACAATCACAGAATTTACAAAGATCAAGTTCAGGAGAATTATTGACTTTTAGATTAGCACTTTCGTGTAATGGTGAATATACGCAATTTTTTGGAGGATCAGTTGCCCAAGGTTTAGCCGCTATGAACGCTACTTTAACTAGAGTAAATGGTGTGTTTGAAAAAGATTTAGCCATTCACATGAATTTAATTGCGAATAATAATGTTCTTGTATATACGAATCCAGCAACTGATCCATATACAACAATTAACAATTGGAATACACAGTTGCAAAATACATTGAATAATGTTATCGGTGATGCTAACTATGATATCGGTCATATGTTTGGTTCAACTGGTGGTGGCGGAAGCGCAGGTTGTATAGGATGTGTTTGTGATAATGGAATTAAAGGAAGTGGAAAAACAGCTCCAAGCAATGGTGTTCCAGCAGGTGACACTTTTGATATTGATTATGTTGTTCATGAAATGGGACATCAATTTGGCGCAAATCATACTTATTCACATATTGTTGAGGGTTCAGGTGTAAATGTTGAACCAGGTTCTGGATCAACAATTATGGGTTATGCTGGTATTACTTCAAGAGATGTTCAAGCTAATTCTAACGCCTATTTTGTGTATGCAAGCATCAAGCAAATTCAAGATAATATGGTTGGAAAAACATGTCCAACTAGATTAGATTTAACAAATAGCACACCAACAGCTAATGCTGGTTTAGATTATACAATTCCAAAAAGTACTCCTTTTATATTAGTTGGTGAAGCAACCGATGCTGATGGAGATGCACTTACTTATTGTTGGGAACAAAATGATTCAGCAACAACAGAAACTGGAGCTCAGAGTGCAGCATCACCAACAAAAACAGGTGGTCCAAATTGGCGTTCTTATACTCCAACAACTTCTCCTTCAAGATATTTCCCACCTATAAATAGAGTTATTGCAAATCAATCAACTACAGCAGGATTAGAAATTTTAGTAGAATCATTAAGTTCAGTTGCTAGAACATTAGATTTTGTATTTACAGTTAGAGATAATTTTGCAGGTGCTGGGCAAACTAAGTCTGATGAAATGACAGTAACGGTCAATGGAACTGCTGGACCATTTTTGGTAAGTAGTCCAAATACTGCCGTTTCATGGGTTGTAGGAACAAATCAAAATGTTACTTGGAATGTGGCAGGAACAACTGCAAATGGAGTTGATGCTGAATTTGTTGATATTTATCTTTCAACGAATGGAGGAAATGCTTTTCCAATTTTGTTGGCTAGTAAAGTGCCAAATGACGGTTCTGAAATTATTACAGTTCCTAACAATGTTGGAACAACAAACAGAATTATGATTAAAGGATATAAACATATTTTTTATGATATGTCCAATACGAATTTTACAATAACTGCTCCAACAAGTGATTTTGCTGTAGCGTTCAATGGTGTTGCAGAAGAGCAAAATAAAGTTGCTTGTACAGGAACGACTGTAAGTTATACAATTCCTTATGCTGCTTATGCGGGTTATAGTGCAAACACAACTTTTGCGGTTACAGGTGAACCTGCAGGTTCAACGGTTACTTTTTCCCCAAATTCTATTTCGGCAAATGGAACTGTGACGATGACTTTAAGCAATATGACTAACTCAACTCCAGGGTTTTATTCAATGGTTGTAACGGCAATTTCTGGAGCAAATACAAAATCAGTACCGTTTTACTTAAACTTGTTAAGCTCAAATTTTGCACCATCAGTTTTAGTTTCACCAGCAAATAATGCAATTGGACAGAATGTTGCTTTAACCCTAATTTGGGAAGAAGATACAAATGCAACTTCGTATGATTATCAAGTGGCAACGGATCAAAATTTCACAAATATTATTTCTTCTGGAAATGTAGATATTACTAACATAGCGATTTTTGGATTAGCTCAAGCAACAGTTTATTATTGGAGAATTGCCCCAAAAAACAATGCTTGTTCAGGAACATATAGTGCTGCATCATTATTCAAAACTGGACAAATTACTTGTTCTGATTTTACATCAACTAATGTTCCAGTTACAATTGGAACAACAGCAAATGTCACGGTAAATTCAACTTTAAATGTTCCAACGACAGGTGTGCTTTCAGATGTAAATGTTTCAGTTACTATAAATCACACCTATGTAAATGATTTAACAGTAACATTAATAAGTCCATCAGGAACACAAATTCAACTTGTAACAAGACCATGTGTTCAAGAGCCAAATCAAAATATTGCTGCAACATTTGATAACAGTGGAATACCTTTAGTTTGTGCAACAACAAGTCCTGCAATTTCAGGAACAATCATTCCATCACAAGCACTATCAACTTTAAACGGTCAAGCGATGAATGGAAATTGGACGTTGAGAATTTTAGACTCTGTTAATCTTGATGGAGGAACATTAACTGGTTGGTCTTTAAATTTATGTAAAAATGAAGCTGTGCCGTTAAGCGTTAATGATAATTCACTTCAAAATTTTGCGTTATATCCAAATCCAAACAAAGGAAATTTTACCATTAGTTTTACTTCTGATAATTCAGAAAAAGTTAATGTTGGTGTTTTTGATATTCGTGGTAGAAGTGTTTTCAGTAAAGAATATCAAAATAATGGTTTGTTTAATGAAAACATGCAATTGGATAACCTACAATCAGGAGTTTACTTGGTTAAAGTTCAAAACGGAAGCAAACAGTTAACTAAGAAAATAGTAATTGAATAATTAAATAAAATTAGCGTTTGAAAAGGTCGTTTTTATAACGACCTTTTTTTATTTTTACTCAAAATAAAATCAAATTGGCAAACGAAAGAATCATATTGGGAATTGATCC
>DAOLYL010000027.1:0-13001 GCA_035425765.1 Flavobacterium sp.
ACTGAAAACTGAGACTGAAAACTGCGACTGAAAACTAAAAACTATTCCTCTTCCATTTCAAAGAAAAGCGGTTCAATCATTATTTTATCAGCTAGAACTTCTACTCGTTCAGTAATTTGTGAGCAAAAGAACAAGCGTTGTGTTTTTTCAATACTATTGGAAAGACGTAAAACAATAGCGTCCATTCGGGTTCTAAATAACACATCAGCATCGTCAACAATAAACATTTTTATCGTATTAATATTAAATCCAGCAGACGAAAACATAGCGTTGATTTTAGTTGGAGTTCCAATCAAAACATCCAATCCCATTGAGGTAACGTTTTTATCATAATCGATATCACCTTTGTCATGAACACCAAGAATGCTTAAATCATGATAGGTTCCAATCTTTAAAAACATTTCTTCCATTTCCATCACCTTTTCTTTATTTTCAACCATAATCAAAACTCGCGTGCTTTCACCAACGGATTTTTCCATTCGTTGCAACACATTTATAACTATAGTTGTTGTTTTTCCGCTTCCGCCAGCAGATTGAATCACAGCATCGGCACCACTTTTTATAGTAGAAAATGTTTCCTGTTGCATTTCATTGGCTTCGGTTAAGTCGTTTTCGATGAGTGCTTTTTGGAGGTTTGGGTTTATTTTTTTTAGGTTCATTTTTTTGAGCTTTAGGCAATTTGCTTTACGCAAAAAGCCAATTATTTAGACGCAAAAAGTTTCACATCGGTTTCCGAAATTTCGTTTCCACCAAGAATTATCAAACGTTCGACAACATTTCGTAATTCACGGATATTTCCTGTCCAATCGTATTCTTGTAATAATTTGATAGCTTGTTTCGAGAAAGTTTTTTGTGCATTTCCTTGTTCTTCGGCGATTTTTGAAGTGAAATGTTCTATTAATAACGGAATATCATCACGTCTATCGTTCAACGCAGGAACTTTTATTAAAATTACAGCCAATCGATGGTATAAATCTTCACGAAAACGTCCTTCGGCAATTTCTTTTTTCAAATCTTTATTGGTTGCGGCAATGACACGAACGTTAACTTTTATGTCTTTATCAGCACCAACACGTTGGATTAAACTTTCTTGTAACGCACGTAAAACCTTAGCTTGTGCTGCCAAACTCATATCGCCAATTTCATCCAAGAAAATCGTTCCGCCATCGGCAGCTTCAAATTTTCCAGCGCGATCTTTCACGGCTGATGTAAACGCACCTTTTACGTGACCAAAAAGTTCACTTTCTATCAATTCTGATGGAATTGCGGCACAATTCACTTCGATAATTGCTGATTCTGCTCGCTCACTTTTTTGATGTAATTGATGTGCGACCAATTCTTTTCCAGTTCCGTTTGGTCCAGTGATTAAAACTCGTGCATCGGTTTTAGCTACTTTTTCAATCATCAATTTGATTTGATTTAAAGGTTCGCTTTCGCCAATGATTTCGTAGTTTTTGGAAACTTTTTTCTTTAGAATTTTGTTTTCAACTACGAGTTGTTTTTTATCTAACGCATTTCGAACGGTATTCAATAATCTATTCAAATCGGGTGGTTTTGAAATGTAATCGAATGCGCCAAGTCGCATGGTTTGGATTGCCGTTTCCATATCACCGTGACCAGAAATCATCACCATTGGGATTTCGGGTTTTATTTTTTTGACTTCTTCTAATAGTTCGACGCCATCCATTTTTGGCATTTTGATGTCGCATAAAACTAAATCGTAGTCAGTGTTTTTTATTTTTTCAAGTCCTTGAACTCCATCTTCGGCTTCTTCTACTTGATAAGTACTGCTTTCTTCAGATAGAATTTTGGTTAAAACTCTTCTGATGGCTGCTTCATCTTCGATGATTAATATTTTTGGCATATTTTTATTTTTAACCGCAAAGTTCACAAAGTTAATTCGCAAAGTTCGCTGAAATACAAATGGTTTTGGTTTTAGCCCTGATTGTAGTCTCGTCTTTTGGGACGAGACGAAAAGCAGGAAAATGGTTTATTCTTGCTCAAACGATTCGCTTCTAAATCAGTTTTGACAAAAGTAGTATAAATTCACATTATTGGGTTGATTTTTGTTGCATCAAAAATAGATTTTATACTTTTACAGCTTATAAAAACAGAAATATGTCAACCGCAAAAAAAGATTACAAGAGAATTACGACCAAATCGTTGATTGAAATGAAAGCTAATGGCGAGAAGATTTCGATGCTGACGGCGTATGATTTTACGATGGCTAAAATTGTTGATACAGCTGGTGTTGATGTGATTTTGGTTGGTGATTCGGCGAGTAATGTTATGGCTGGACACGAAACGACGTTGCCGATTACGCTGGATCAGATGATTTATCATGCAAGTGGCGTTGTTCGCGCGATTGAACGAGCTTTGGTTGTGGTGGATTTGCCTTTTGGAAGTTATCAAAGTGATCCAAAGGAAGCGTTGCGTTCGGCTATTAGAATTATGAAAGAAAGCGGCGGACATGCTGTAAAACTAGAAGGTGGAAGCGAAATTAAAGAAAGTATTAAGCGTATTTTGAATGCCGGAATTCCTGTGATGGGACATTTGGGTTTAACGCCACAATCGATATATAAATTTGGAACATATACGGTTCGCGCTAAAGAAGAAGCCGAAGCAGAACAGTTGATTGAAGATGCAAAACTGCTTGAAAAATTGGGTTGTTTTGCGTTGGTTTTAGAAAAAATTCCTGCGGCTTTAGCCGAAAAAGTAGCCAAAACTATTTCTATTCCTGTTATTGGAATTGGCGCTGGCGGTGGCGTTGACGGTCAAGTTTTGGTTATTCACGATATGCTTGGAATGAATAATGAATTTAGTCCGAGATTTTTACGTCGTTATTTAGATTTATACGAACAAATGACGAAAGCGATTGGAAATTATGTTGCTGATGTGAAAAGCAGTGATTTTCCGAATGCGAATGAGCAATATTAGTATAGACTGGCTTAGACTTCTTAGACTGGTTTAGACATTTTAGACGAAAAATCAAATTATATGCATCAATTTAAAGAACTTGAGATTTGGAAGAGAAGTAGGCTTTTTTGTTCTAAAATTTATAAAATTACTTCAAATTTTCCTGATAGTGAGAGATTTGGTTTAACTAATCAATTGCGTAGAGCTTGTGTATCAATTCCATCTAATATTGCAGAAGGTTCGTCTAGAAGTTCAAATAAAGATTTTTCAAGATTTTTAGAAATCGCTATTGGTTCAGCTTATGAAATTGAAACCCAACTTTTAATTGCATTTGACTTAGGTTTTATAAATACAAATGAAATAGAAATAGTTTCTAAAGAATGAAATCATCAGAATGATTTCTCGATTTCGTACTACTCTAAAAATCTAACTTTCTAAGATTTCTAAAATGTCTAAGATAGTCTCAAATAAAGACAACCTCCAAATTCTCCACGAAGACAATCACATTATCGTGGTTAATAAACGTGTTGGCGATATTGTTCAAGGTGATAAAACGGGCGACAAACCGCTATCGGAAGTTGTAAAAGAATATATTAAGGAGAAATACAATAAACCAGGAGAAGTTTTTCTTGGCGTTGTGCATCGATTGGACAGACCAACAACAGGAATTGTGGTTTTTGCTCGAACCAGTAAAGCTTTGGAACGACTAAACGCCATGTTTAGCAATAGAGAAACGCAGAAAACCTATTGGGCTGTTGTAAAAAATAAACCGCCAAAAACTTCTGATAATCTTATTCATTTTCTGAAAAGAAACGAAAAAAATAATACTTCAAAGGCACATCTAAAAGAAGTTCCCGAAAGCAAGAAAGCAAGTTTGGATTATACTATTTTTAAAGAATTGAATAATTATTTTGCTCTCGAAATTAATCTTCACACCGGAAGACATCATCAAATTCGCGCGCAACTTCAAGCAATTGGTTGTCCTATAAAAGGCGATTTAAAATATGGTTTTGACCGAAGCAATCCTGATGGTGGAATTCATCTTCATGCTCGGAAATTGATTTTTACTCATCCAGTTTCCAAGGAAAACATAGAAATCGTTGCGCAAACTCCAAATGATGTGATTTGGAATGCTTTGTAAAATAAATTGGCTATATTTACCAAGTCATTTATTACTTTTTTACCACTTTAACTATAAAAATACTACTGCCATGAAGAAAATCATCGTTGTTGCACTGTCACTTTTTTGCCATTTTACTTTTGCCCAAGAACATTATTCAGGTATAAGTACATCCAATCGTGTTGGAATTTTAAACGTAAATATCAATCCTGCCGAATTAACTAATCTTTCTAAAAAATATGAAGTTAATATTTTTGGATTGAGTGTTAATGTAGCTAATGATAAGCTTGCTTTTAGTGATTTTAATTCTGATACTGATTTTGAAGAACTTCTTTTTAGTGGAACAAGTCCTGTAAATGCTCGTGTTGATGCAGAAATTAATGGTTTAGGATTTGCTATGCGATGGAGAAAATGGGGATTGGCAATTACTTCAAAAGCATACGCAAAATTTGACCTAGTAGATATTGATCCAACTATTGGAAATGCTATTACTAATGATAATATAGGTTTAACCACAACTCTTTTAAATAATAAAAACAACCAACGTATAAGTGGTACTTCTTATGGTGAAATTGGTTTTTCACTTGCTAGAAATCTTTATGAAAGTGAAAAACATAAATTTAGCGCAGGTGTTACTTTAAAATTATTATTTCCTGGTTCTTATGCTAACTTTGGTTTGAGTAACCTAAATGGAACCATAACTGAAGTTGGTGGAGATGCATTTTTGACTACTAATTCTCCTGCAACGTTAAACATTGCTTATTCAGGAAATCTTGCAGACAGCTTTACTAATTTTGATGATTATCAAGAATCCCTTTTTGGTGGCTTGAATGGTTTTTCGGGTGATGTTGGAGCAAATTATCAATGGCTTGGTGATGATAAAAAATATAAATTAAATGCAGGATTATCTATCAGAAATATTGGTAGCATGACGTTTAAAGACGACAACAATGCTTCTACAAATTACTCATTAAACATTCCTAATTCTGATCCTTTGGATTTAAGCTTATTTGAAGATATTGAAAGTTTAAGTGATGTAGAAAATATTTTACATGACAATGGTTATCTAACTATTGAACCTCAGAAAAAAGATTTCACAGTAAAATTACCAACCGTTTTTTCAACTTATGTTGATTTAAAAGTAATTCACAAATTGTATGTTACGGCTTATTTACAACAAAAATTAAACGACGATTCAGCTAATGACCAAGTAACAGCTCCAAACATTTTTAGCATTACACCAAGAATAAGTTTACGCTATTTTGAAACTTTTATTCCAGTGACTTTTCATGAAATTTCAGGAACTAATGTTGGATTTGGGTTTCGTTTAGGAGGTTTTTATCTTGGTTCAAGTTCTATGGTAACTGCTTTACTTGCTGATAGCAAACAAGGTGATATTTACTTAGGTTTCCGTTGGGGATTTTTGTAGAAAAAAAATTGATTTTAATAGGTTAAAAACGTAACTTGGCTGAACCAATAACCAAGTCATGATTTTTAAAACCGATATCTCTTTTAGAAAAAAATCACTTATTCAGCTGCTACTTTCTATTCAAAATCATGAAGAAGAAATTACGAAAGCGTTGTATGATGATTTTAAAAAATCAGCATTTGAAAGTTATTTAACTGAGATTAACTATGTTATTTCTGAATTAAAAGCAACAATAAAAAACATTGACAAATGGGCAAAACCACAACTGGTTTTGCCTTCTTTGTTAAATTTCCCTTCAACAGATTATATTTATAAAGAACCGTTTGGAAAAGTCTTGGTAATTGCACCTTGGAATTATCCTTTTCAATTAGCACTTTGTCCAGCCATTGCAGCTATTGCATCAGGAAATCAGGTTGTAATAAAACCATCTGAACTCACGCCAAATACTTCGAAAATTATTGCAAAAATCATTTCGGAAACATTTGATACTAATCATGTAGAAGTAATTGAAGGAGGAATTGAAACTTCAGAAAAATTACTTTCACAACGTTGGGATTATATTTTTTTCACAGGAAGTGTTGCCGTTGGAAAAGTAGTTGCAAAAACTGCTGCCGAAAACTTAACTCCAGTAACATTAGAACTTGGCGGAAAAAATCCGTGTATTATTGATGAAACCGCCAACATAAGATTAGCTGCAAAACGAATTGTTTGGGGAAAATTTTTAAATGCAGGACAAACGTGTATTGCACCAGATTATCTTTTGGTTCACCAAAAAGTTAAAACGCAATTTATTGAATATCTAAAAGAAGAAATTCAATTGGCATATTCAGAAAATCCACAAAACTCTCCTGATTATCCACGAATTGTAAACGAAAAAAATTGGAATAGATTGTGCCAAATGCTCATTGGCGAAACAATTCTTTTTGGCGGAAAAACATCCGCAACTGATAATTATATTGAACCGACTCTAATTGACGAGCCAAAACAAAATAGTTTAGTGATGAAAGACGAAATCTTTGGTCCAATTCTACCCATTTTAGCATTTGAAACTGAAGAAGATTTAGAAAAAATAATCACGCATTATGAAAAACCACTTGGATTTTATGTTTTTTCTGGAAATAAAAAGTTTGCAAAAAAATTAATGAAAAACTATTCTTTTGGTGGTGGATGTATTAATGATACGATGATACAATTTACAAACAATCGATTGCCTTTTGGTGGAGTTGGACACAGCGGAATTGGTGCTTATCATGGCAAACGAAGTTTTGATATTTTCTCCCATCATAAAGCAGTTGTGGTTAAAGCAACATGGCTTGACATTCCGATTCGATATGCACCTTATGGCGAAAAATTAAAAAAAATCAAACTACTTTTAAAATGGTTGACTTAACTTTATTTTAACTATTTTTGAAACTATTGTAAAAAAGAAACAAACCCAATCAAATCTTAACTTCAATTGAATACCAATTTATTTTTTTTAAACAACGGAAGTTTAATAGTGATTTTTGTATTGCTATTTCTTCTCTACTCCTTCTATTTTGCAACAAAAGAAACCATCAAAGACAAAATGAATTTATCTAGTAAAAATGAATTTGAACCTAAAGAACAACAATATGCTTTGTATTTATTATTCTTCGGTGTTGCAATTCCTTTAATTGAAACCATTTTAGAAATTTTCAAAGTCCGGTCAAAAAGTTTTTTTCTTATAAACCTTTGTATTGGAGCAGTGTTACTTATATTTTATTTTCTCTGTACAAGAGTAAAATTTTTCATAAAAAACATAAACTTTATTTTTCTGTTTTGCTATTACGGTTATCTTGGCTTTGTAGTTAGAAATGTTTTTTTTAGAGATTTTGAGCTGATTTCCTATGTTAGTTTGATTGTTTGCTTTTTTCTCTCTTACTTTATTGTTAAAAACATTTTACATTATTGGTTGTTTGTCATTTCAGTAATACTGCTATTAGTCATTGCTTTTGAACTAGAATTAATTCCACAAAACTATATTATAATACTTGTTTGCGCTTTCATTCTAACTATTACCATTCACATATCAAGACACTTAGCATTATTAGAAACTAAAAATAAATTCCTTTTTACAAATATTATTGTTAATAAAGGAAACTCATTGATTTTAACAACCAACAAAAAAGGGGAAGTTTCATTTTGTAGCGAATCTATTGAATCTATATTAGGTTATAGTGCAAATGAAGTTCTAGGACTTGAATATTGGAAACTAACCGAAGATCCTGAATTTATTGGAGAAGCATATCATGAAGATTATGTTGATGATAGATTATATATTCGGAAATTAAAATGTAAAAACGGGGATTATAAATACATTCAGTGGAAAGACAAAAGATATTCAGATGATATTCTTATTGGAATTGGACAAGATGTTACTGAACAAATTAAAATTCAAAATCAATATCGTGATTTAATTGAATCAGCAAATGATTTGATTAGCGAAATTAATTTTGAAGGAAAAATAATTTATGTCAATCCGTTTACAGAAAAAGCACTTGGATATAGTAAAGAAGAGATTTTTAGCAATTATTATACAACCTTCATTAGGCAAGACTATGTAGATGCTGTTAAAGATTTTTATGCTCACATTCCAGAAGAAACAGGTGATTATCCTGATTTAGTTTTCCCGATGATTAAGAAAAGTGGAGAAACAATTTGGGTTACACAAAAAGTGACAATCAAACGTGACAAATTCAACAAAAAAACAGGTTTCTCGGTTATTGCTAGAGATATCACTTTAATAAAAAATCTTGAAATTGAGCATTTTGAAAGAGCATCAAAAATAAAAATCCACAATCAAGTTATCAAAGAATTAACTTCAAAAAGTTATTCCAACAAAGATAGCTTTAATGCTGTATTAAAAAATATTTTACAAACCGTTGCCATAAATTGTAATATAAATCGAGTTAGCTATTGGACATATATCCCTGAAGGTTTGAAATGTGAAAGCATTTTTTATTTAGACAATAACCGATTTGAGAAACACTTTTTTGTAGATAGAAATCAGTATCCGAATTATTTTAAAGCATTAGAAAGTGGCATTCAAATTGTGGCATCCGATGTATATGATAATAAAATAACCGAAGAGTTATGCTATGATTTTTTTCCAAAATATAAAATAAAATCACTACTGGACACTCCAATTTTCATGGATAAAAAAACAAAAGGAATCTTATGTTTTGAAGCCGTTGAAAACAAAAGAGATTGGGATAACGAAGACATTAATTTTTCTCGTTCAATAGCTGATTTAATAGCTATCGCACTTGAAGCTGAAATGCGAAATGAATCAGAAAAAAATCTAACTTATAAAAGTGATATTCTATTTGAAATTAATAAAAACACTGAGAAATTCTTATTATCAAAAAATCAAGATGAAATTTTACTGGGAATTATAAGAACTATTGGTCATGTACTAAAAGCTTCTAGAGTTTCCTATTTCCAATACAATAGTGATGATGATACGATTTCTCAAAAATATCGTTGGTTGTCAGACTCAGACTCTATAAACGAACCGAACCCAAAGCTTCAAAAGTTGCCAAATAAAATGTTTAAGTTGACAATGGAAAACTTACTCAACAATAAACCTTTCAGCTCGGTAATCACAAAATTGCCCGATTCAGAAGAGAAAAACTTCCTTCAACAATTAGGTTCAAAATCAATATTATTCATTCCAATTTTTATAAAAGAAACTTTCTATGGTATTTTAGTATTTGACGATACATCTAACGAGCGCGAATGGACGAATGATGAAATATCATCTTTAGAGATTTTGGCAAAAAATATTTCTTACTCATTTGAAAGAAATATCAACGAAACTATCATTCAAGAAAGCGAAGAAAAATTCCGTTTACTAGCCAATAACATTCCAGGAACAGTTCATCTTTCAAGATATGATGACAAATGGACAAAAATTTATTTAAATGATGAAATTGAAAAACTAACCGGTTATCCAAAAGAAGATTTTCTAAAAACAAAAAGACATTATATAGATTTAGTTCATCCAGATGATTTAAAAATTGTTCAAAAACATGCTGACGATTTATTTAAATTAAAACAAAAAATACATCTTATCTATAGAATTATAAACAAAGATGGTGAACAAGTTTGGGTTGAAGAATTTGGTGAACCAATCGTTAATGATGACGAAATTGTATATATCGTTGGAATTTTTATTGACATTACCAAAAGAATTGAAGCAGAAGAAGCCATCAACGCTAAGAATTATGCCGAAGCAGCCAACAAAGCAAAATCAGAATTTTTAGCCAATATGAGTCACGAAATCAGAACTCCTTTAAATGGAATTATTGGTTTCACAGAGCTTTTAATGAATACAAATTTAGAAGATTTCCAACAAAAATATATGGACACCATCAATCAATCGGCTAATTCATTGATGGAAGTTATTAATAACATTCTTGATTTTTCAAAAATAGAAGCGGGAAAAGTAGAACTTGAAATTGAAAAACATAAAATCACTGATATAGCTACTCAAGTAACTGATTTAGTGAAATATGAAACAAAACAAAAAAACTTATTTTTAGAGCTAACGATTGATGAAAATGTTCCAAAAAATATTTGGGTTGATTATATCCGATTAAAACAAGTTTTAATTAACCTGTTAAGCAATGCTGTTAAATTTACAGAAAAAGGCGGTGTTGATTTTCAAATTTCTCTAGTAGAATATATTGATGACAAAACAGCAAAAATTTGTTTCTCCGTAAAAGATACAGGAATAGGTATAAAAATTAAAAATCAAGCAAAGATTTTCGAAGCGTTTTCACAAGAAGATGGTTCAACCACCAAACGTTTTGGCGGAACAGGTTTAGGACTTTCAATTTCAAATCAACTTCTTGGACTGATGGATAGCAAATTAGAACTTGAGAGTGAAAACAAAAAAGGAAGCCGATTTTATTTTACTTTGATTGTAAAATATTCAAATGAAGAAAATAAATCACAAAAAAAGTCACTAGTAGAAACCCAAAAATCTAAAGCACAAGAAATAATTACATTAGAAAACAAAATTATTTATGTAGTTGAAGATAATAAAATCAATATGTTATTGGCAAAAACATTGGTCAAACAAGTTATTCCAAATGCAACAATAATTGAATGTGAAAACGGAAAAGAAATTTTTGATCATCTAGAAACTTCAAAACCCGATTTAATTTTAATGGATATTCAAATGCCAATAATGAATGGCTATGAAGCAACTGCAGAAATTAGAAAAAATATTGATTTAGCAAAAGTTCCAATCATTGCACTAACTGCTGGCATAGTTGTTGGTGAAAAGGAAAAATGCATCGAGGCAGGAATGAACGATTATATTTCAAAACCAATTGATAAAGAAAATTTAAAAAATATTCTTTCAAACTGGATTTTAAAATCATAATTTTTTAAATTTACATAAACGAATAAAACTTATAATCATGAAATGGGATAAAAAAGAAAGTGGCAATTTTGAAGACAGACGCGGAATGTCTGGCGGTGGAAAAGCATTACTTGGCGGTGGAGCAATTGGAATTATTGTTCTACTCTTAAATATGTTTGGTGGAGAAACAGGACAAACTATTGGAAATATTTTAGAACAAACACAAGGAAATCAACCACAAACAGAAGGAACACAGACAAGAGAATTAACCGAAGCTGAAAAACAACTAGGCGATTTCTCAGAAGCATGTTTTGTATATAATAACGAAACTTGGGCGCAACTATTTGATGAAAACAATATGCAGTATGAAGAACCAGGAATGGTGCTTTTTGATGATAATGTAACTACTGCTTGCGGAAGTGCAACCGCAGCTTCAGGACCGTTTTATTGTCCTGGCGACAAAAAAGTCTATATGGATTTACGCTTTTTTGAAGAGTTAAAAACTCGTTTTGGTGCAAAAGGTGGCGATTTTGCCATTGCTTATGTAATTGCTCACGAAGTTGGACATCATTTACAAACCATTCTTGGAACATCCGGAAAAGTTCGTCAACTTCAAGCGCAAAAAAGTGAAGCCGAAGCTAATAAATTATCCGTTTGCTTAGAACTTCAAGCCGATTTCTATGCTGGAGTTTGGGCACATTATAATAAAAATCTTTTAGAAGAAGGCGATATTGAAGAAGCATTAAGTGCAGCTCATGCTGTTGGCGACGATGCAATTCAAAGCAAAATGCAAGGTCATGTTGTACCTGATAGTTTTACTCACGGAACTTCCGAACAACGAATTGAATGGTTTATGAAAGGTTATAAATCTGGTGACATTAAACAAGGTGACACTTTTTCCGCACTAATCAACTAAAATTCGCAGTAATTTTAAACAAAAATCACAATTCAAAAAATAAAAAACCGATTTGTTGCATTTATCATAAATCGTGTTTAAAAGCTTAATTTTAAAGGTAATTTCAATACAACTTGAAGTTACCTTTTTTAATTTTGTCTTTCTCAAAAAATCAATCAAATGAAAGTTGGTATCGACAGTATTGCCTTTGACATTCCTAAAATTTATCTTCCAATAACAACATTAGCCGAAAACCGAAACATCGAAGCCGACAAGCTGATTAAAGGTTTAGGTTTACACAAAATGAGCTTTCTCGATGTGCATCAAGATGTGGTTACATTAGCTTCAAATGCAGCTTTGAAACTCATTCAGCAAGAAAATCTAAATCCAAATGAAATCAGTAGAATTTATGTTGGGACAGAAAGCGGTATTGACAGTTCAAAACCAGTTGGTTCGTATATTTTATCCAATTTGGAACAAATTTTTGGAGCAAGAAGTTTTAAAAACTGTGATGTAGTCGATTTAACTTTTGCTTGTATTGGTGCGGTTGATGCGTTGCAGAATTGCCTAGATTACATTCGATTAAATCCAACCAAAAAAGCGATTGTCATTGCTTCAGATAATGCAAAATATGACCTGAATTCTTCTGGCGAATATACGCAAGGCGCAGGTTCTATTGCCATGCTAATTACTGCTAACCCAAGAATTTTAAGTTTTTCTAAAGAAGTTGGCGTTGCAACCGAAGGCGTTTTTGATTTTTTTAAACCAAGAAGAAATTTTTCCAAAGAAGAAATTTTTCAAACTAAAAACAATTTAGAATGGAATGGTGTTTTAGAAAACGAAATCAATATCTACAAAGAACAACCTGTTTTTGACGGACAATATTCTAATCAATGTTATATTAATCGAATTACCGAAGCGTATGAACATTACAAAGAGGAAAGTCATCAAAAAGGAAAACTCTACGAAAAATGGTCGGCAATTTTGATGCATTTGCCTTATTGTTTTCAAGGAAGACGAACTTTTATAGAAATTTTTGCCAATGAAAACCCTGAATTATTAGAAAGCCAAATTGGCGAAAACAGTAAAGAAAAACTAAAAGCTTTAGCTAAAAGTCCTGAATATTTGGATTTAGTAAACCAATATATTTTGCCTTCGGAAATTGCTTCGGGACAAATTGGTAATATTTATACAGGTTCAATTTTCTTGGGTTTACTTTCTACTCTTTGTTATCATTTTAAAAATGAAA
>DAOLYL010000027.1:13101-17274 GCA_035425765.1 Flavobacterium sp.
GGGAAAGGTTTGTTTTCTGCAATTAAAATCTACAAAAATGAAATAATTTCAATTTTCAAAGGAGAGATTTTAACTGAATTTGAAGCTAAAATACGTGCTGATAATCAACTGGATAGATATTTCATCAACATGCTTGATGGAACTATTCTAGATTCTATGAATATAGATTGTTTTGCCAAATTTGCTAATGATGCCGAAGCTTTTGGAAAATTAGAATTCCGAAATAATGCAAAAATTACCTTAGACGATGAAAATAATGTTTGCATCATCGCTACAAAAAACATAAATCCTTACGAAGAAATTTTTTGTAGTTATGGTAAAAAATACTGGAAAAAACATAGTTAATTATCCCAACCAACCATCGCGATCCAAACTTCTATACTGAATAGCTTCGGCAATATGATTGGAGTTTACAACTTCTGTTGCTTCCAAATCGGCAATAGTTCGTGATACTTTTAAAATTCTGTCATACGCACGAGCGGAAAGATTTAATCGTTCCATAGCAGTTTTCAAGAGATTTAATGAAGTCTCGTCAAGCGGACAATATTCTCTAATTTGCTTAGAACTCATTTGCGCATTGTAATGAATATTTTCAAACAATTCAAATCGTTGCGACTGAATTTCTCTGGCTTTTGTAACTCGTTCTCTAATGGCAACGCTACTTTCGGCTGGACGAGTTTCGGTTAATTTTTCAAATGGAACTGGCGTAACTTCGATATGAATGTCAATTCTATCTAACAATGGTCCAGAAATTTTACTCAAATACCGTTGCATTTCGGCTGGCGATGAGCTTACTGGTGCATTTGGATCGTTAAAATATCCGCCTGGACTTGGGTTCATACTGGCAACTAGCATAAATGACGACGGATAAGTAATCGTGAATTTTGCTCTAGAAATCGTAACTTCTCTGTCTTCCAGCGGTTGACGCATTACTTCGAGAACTTCGCGTTTAAATTCGGGTAATTCGTCTAAAAATAAAACGCCATTATGTGCCAACGAAATTTCTCCAGGTTGTGGATAACTTCCGCCACCAACAAGTGAAACACTCGAAGCCGTATGATGTGGCGAACGAAATGGTCGTTGATTCATTAATCCAGCGTCTTTTATTTTTCCGGCAACACTGTGAATTTTTGTAGTTTCCAATGCTTCACGCAAAGTCATTGGCGGTAAAATACTTGGTAACCGTTTTGCCAACATTGTCTTTCCCGAACCTGGCGGACCAATTAAAATGATATTGTGTCCGCCAGCTGCGGCAATTTCCATACAACGCTTTATACTTTCTTGACCTTTTACATCAGAAAAATCAAATTCAGGGAAATCTAATGTCTTGTAAAATTCATCTCGTGTATTGATTACAGTTGGTTCGATTGTTCCTTTTCCATCAAAAAAATCAATCACTTGAAGTACATTTTCAACACCATAAACGTCTAAACCAGTAACAATTGCTGCTTCTTTTACGTTTTGAATTGGGAGAAAAAAACCTTTGAAACCTTCTTCTTTGGCTTTGATTGCAATTGACAACGCACCTTTTATAGGTTGTAATCCGCCATCAAGCGACAATTCGCCCATGATTAAGTATTTGTCAACTTCATCGGCTTTAATTTGTCCGGAAGCCGCGAGAATTCCGATTGCAAGCGTTAAATCATAAGCCGAACCTTCTTTTCTTAAATCGGCTGGCGCCATATTTATGGTAATTTTCTTAACCGGAAGTGAATAACCATTATTTTTTAAAGCGGCAGCAATTCGGTAACTACTTTCTTTGATAGCATTATCTGGTAATCCAACTAAATGATAACCAACACCTTTATCAATATTTACCTCAACAGTTATTGTTGTTGCTTCAACACCAAAAACGGCACTTCCGAAAACTTTTACTAACATGGCTTTTATATTTGAAAGCTAAAAATAGCAAAATTTTTACAATTTACGGCAAATTATCACTCATAAATTCACTTTTGTTTTTGGCGTATTCGTAACCTTTGTGCCACCAATCTTTCATTCTTTCATGATTAAAAATCAAAGCATTATCGGTTAATTGTGTTGGCGTATAATATAAATTGAGTTTTACATTCTTATTTTTTGCAGCTAATTTTCCAATGGTAATGTCGTGTTTTTCCACTTGAGTTAACAAGGTTTGAAACAAATCTATCATCAACGAAAATGGATTTCTGCCAATTTTTCTCGGCTTGATTTGCACTTCGGTTTCAAGGATAACCACATCAACTTCGGTTGCGCCACGACTAATCGCTTCACGAATGGGAACCAAACTCGAAAATCCGCCATCGCCATATTCAAAACCATTTTTAGTAACCAAACTCATAAACGGAATATAATTGCAGGAAATCCAAATCCATTCGCAGAAATCATCGTAATCAAAATCCTTTATCGATTTATATTCTACGCTATTTGTGGTAAGATTAGTAACCGTTACAACAACTTCACAAGCGGTAGATTTGAGCAAAGTAAATTCGGCTAAAGTGAAATTTTCTCTGATATATTCCAATAATTTATGGCTTTCGCCAAAAGTTCGTTTACCCTTTAAAAATTGTTTAAAAACGTTGATATGATTGATAGAAACAGTTTCATTTGGTGTGTTTTTATGTTTTACGACAAATGGACTAATGTCAAAAATACTTCGCATATTAACATTAGAATAAATGTTGTAAATCTTGTTGACTTCGCCCAAAGCCAAATGCGGAATGAGCAAACTTCCCGTTGAACTTCCAATGAGAATGTCATATTTACAACCGTTTTCTTGCATCAAATATTGTGCAACACCGCCAGCAAATGCGCCTTTACTTCCGCCACCAGAAATTACTAAAGCTCTCATTATTTTTCGTTTAGAAGTTTTTGTAATTGGTTTTTATCATTTTCAGGTAAATCCGAAAGTAAATTTTCAAATTTTTCTCTATACAAAGGTATTTTCAATAAATCTCTAATGTAATCACGAGCAAATTTTGTCATTTGCCATTTGTGATGCGAAATTGCATTGACTAAATTTTTCAAAACTACATCATCAATAGGTTGTTTCGCTTGAAAAGCTGCGCTAAAGGCGTTTTGTCTAACTGAACTTTCATACTTTGACGATGTATAATCAACCAATTCATTGAAGTAGTTTTGCTTCTGATTTTCATCAAAAACATTAGTCATTTGACTTAAAAGTAAAAAAGTTGTTCGTAAGCCAAAATCATTATTTCCATACCAATTTTTGGCTTTTTCCAAATAAACTGCTTGACTTTCGGGGAAAGCATTGAATAATTTTATCAACGCAATTTCTCTAGTTTCATATGACTTATCATCTAAAAAAGTTTCGTATTTTGCTTTAAACTCCAACGGAATTTCATCCATAAATTCAGCAACCGCTTGACGAACTTTAACATCATTCGTTTGCATTGCTAATTCTAAAAGCTCCTTTTTATCTGCAAATTTCACGTCTTTTAACTGATAAATAATTTCAGTCTTTACTGGATAAAACAAATCCGACTTGAGTAATTCGGCAAAAGCATCTTTGTTTTCTACAAATGATTTTTTTCGTAATTGTTGTACTTCAAAAAGCGTTTGCATAAACGAACTTTTTCGCAAGATTTCATTGGCAACATCGGTTGGAAAATGATAATCTTCAAGCCACATTTTTTGAAAAGCAACCGTATCAAAGTTAGGTGCCACTTTTTTCACTTCTGCTAAGAAATCACTGGTTTCAACATTCTTGAATTGATATTTTTTTAAATAATTCTGAACCGCTTTTTGAAATAGCTTCGCTCCTATTTTTTCTCTCATAAAATGCAAAGCCCAAGCACCTTTTTGATAGAATGACAATGAACTCGCTTTTTCATTCATTACCGGTATAGTATCGGTTTTGGCGGCATTTCGCAATTGCAATGAATTTCGATACAGTTGATGATTGAAATAATCCTCGCCAAAAATTTCTTTTTCTGCCAACAAAGCATAATAGGTTGCAAATCCTTCTTGCAACCAATGGTGTTTTCCAGATTTTGCCGTAACCAAGTCGCCAAACCATTGATGTGCCAATTCGTGTGCATTGACGTTAATGTAATTTCTATCGTTAAAACCGATTTCGTCAACTACAAAATCTTGGGCAAAAATGGTACAAGTTGTATTTTCCATTCCGGCATAGAGAAAATCTTCCACCGGAATTTGTTTGTATAATTTCCA
>DAOLYL010000028.1:0-10596 GCA_035425765.1 Flavobacterium sp.
TTTGTTTGCTATAAAGGAAACTAAAATGAGTTTGAAAATAGGCGATAAGCTTCCGTTTTTTACATCTGTAGATAGTCATGGAAATAATTTTGAGCTACGAGATTACATCGGACAACCTTTGGTAATTTATTTTTATCCAAAAGATGAAACCCGAGTTTGCACCGAACAAGCCTGCAGTTTTAGGGATAATTACGAAGAATTTAAAGAATTAGGAGCAGAAATCATCGGAATAAGTTCTGATTCTGTGCAATCGCATACAAATTTCAAAAATAAATTCAATTTACCTTTTATTTTACTTTCCGATGAAAATAAAGCAATCCGAAAAATGTTTGGCGTTTCAAGAGATTATTTAGGATTAATTGATGGTCGAACTACTTTTGTTGCTGATAAAAATGGAATTATTCAATTTGTTTTTGATAGTACTTCGGGAAAAATACATATCGAGAAAGCATTAAAAATAGTTCAGGAATTGACAAAATAGTATTTTTTAAATTTTGCATCTTTGTACTTTAATTATATCAAATGAAATTATATCCATTGCAATTTCAACCCATTCTAAAAGACAGAATTTGGGGCGGAACAAAACTAAATACCTATCTAAACAAACCAATTTCTTCTGAAATCACAGGAGAAAGTTGGGAAATTTCTACTGTAGAAAATGATGTTAGTGTTATTGCAAATGGTTTTTATGAAGGAAAATCGTTGAACGAATTGATTAACGAATTTCCAGAAGAAGTTTTAGGAACAAAAGTTTTTGAACGATTTGGAAATCAATTTCCGTTATTATTCAAATATCTTGATGCTCGCGAAGATTTATCCATTCAATTGCATCCAAATGATGAATTGGCAAAAAAACGACACAATTCTTATGGAAAAACCGAAATGTGGTATGTGATGCAAGCCGATGAAGATGCACGATTAATTGTAGGATTTAAAGAAAAATCTAATTCTGAAGAATATATACAGAATTTAGAAAACAAAACTTTACTTGATATTCTCGATACAAAAAAAGTTAAAAAAGGCGATGTGTTTTTTCTAGAAACTGGAACAATTCATGCTATTGGCGCCGGAACTGTTATTGCCGAAATCCAACAAACATCTGATATTACTTATAGAATTTATGATTTTGATCGAGTAGATGCTAATGGAAATACTCGCGAACTGCATGTTGATTTAGCTTTGGATGCCATAAATTATGATGTAGTTCAAGCCGAAAAAAAATATTCAAAATTAGACAACAAATCAAATGAAGTGGTTGATTGTAGTTACTTTACAACGAATTTTATTCCGCTTAACGGAAATGTTAAAGTTACTAAAAATCAAAAATCGTTTACCGTTTACATGTGTGTTGACGGAGAATTTGAATTAATTTTAAATGAAGAAAAGTACAACTATAAAAAAGGCGATACGGTTTTAATTCCAGCTATTTTGACTGATTTTCAACTTGATGGTAAAGCAGCTATTTTAGAAATTTATATTTCGTAGTTTGTATTCTAAAGAATTAATGTAATTTTGCGCCAAATTAAAAATTTACAAGAAAATGGCAAATGTTAAGAATTTAAAAAAAGACATCAATTTTGTTTTAGGTGATATTATTGAAGCGGTTTATATCTACGAGATGACAACTTCAGGAAAACCATCTGATAAAACAAACGGTATTATAGATGAGGCAATTGCATCTTTTGATGGTCTGATTAAAAAAGTAAATGCTAAAAATGTTGAGAATAAGAAAGCACATTTTAAACAAATCAATATTGAATTAGAACAAACTGCTAATCAATTGGTTGAAAAGATCAACGCTTTATAGTCAAAAAAATCAATAAAAAAGTGTAAAAATATTTTGGAGATTTCATTTTCACTATTATATTTGCACTCACGTTGAAACGCCAGCGTAGCTCAGTTGGCTAGAGCAGCTGATTTGTAATCAGCAGGTCGTGGGTTCGAGTCCCTCCGCCGGCTCAATAAAACCATCACTTTTTAGTGATGGTTTTTTGTTTTTAATAATTTCTCCAAAACCATTTCTATTCTATATCTTTGTCCGCTTTTTAAAAAAATAGATAATGATTGGAAATAAAGTGTTGAAAGGTGTTGTTTTAGTTGGACTTGGCGCAGCGAGTTATGGAATGTTAGCTACGTTTGTAAAATTGGCTTATAAAGACACAAGTTCACAAGGTTTAAATTACACACCTGCTGAAGTCATAATTGCTCAATTTGTAATTGGAATTCTAATTGTTTTAGGAATTAATGCTTTCCAAAAAAACAGAAAAGGGAAAGATGTAATCAAAGCATCTTCTACCGATATTAAAAAATTAATGCTAGTTGGAACTTCCACGGGTTTAACGAGTATTTTTTATTATTTAGCAGTAAAATATATTCCAGTTTCCATAGGTATTGTTTTATTGATGCAAACTGTTTGGATGGGTGTAGTTTTGGAAATGTTTTTAGAAAAAAAGCAACCATCAAAAATCAAAACTATAGCAGTTTTAATTGTGTTACTTGGAACTGTACTAGCTACAAACGTATTGAATAATTCAGTAAATCTTGACTGGCGAGGTATAGTTCTTGGACTATTAGCTGCAGCTTCTTTTACAACAACAATGTTTGCCGCAAATAAAGTGGCGCTGACTATTTCCTCTGCACAACGAAGCTTATACATGCTTTTGGGTGGAATTATTGTCGTTTTTATTTTTGCAATTTTTACCCAAAATACTCCTTTTAATTATGACATTTTCTTTAAATGGGGAATTTTACTTGCATTATTTGGAACTGTTATACCACCAATTTTACTTAATGCAGGATTCCCTTTAACAGGAATTGGTCTTGGAAGTATAGTTTCTGCTTTAGAATTGCCAGTTTCAGTAATGATGGCATTTCTTATTTTAAATGAGAATGTAGTTTTCAGTCAATGGATTGGAATTGTTATTATCATTTTGGCTATAGTGTTGATGAATATAAAATTCGGTAAAAAATAAATTTTATTAAAAATTTTCGTATTTTTGATTGTAATCAATAAAAATCAAAACATATGAGAAAACTATTCGCAGAATTTTTTGGAACTTACTGGCTTGTCTTTGGCGGCTGTGGTAGTGCACTTTTTGCAGCAGGATTTCCCGACTTAGGGATTGGATTTGCTGGTGTATCATTAGCATTTGGATTAACTGTTTTGACAATGGCTTATGCTGTTGGGCACATTTCTGGCGGACATTTTAACCCAGCCGTTTCTTTTGGACTTTGGGCAAGTGGACGTTTTTCAACCAAAGATTTACTTCCTTATATCATTGCGCAATGCCTTGGCGGAATTGTAGCCGCAGGAACATTGTTGTATATTCTTTCAGGAAAGGCAGGTTTTGCAATCGATAATACCAAAGCTGGAGCTTTTGCTACCAACGGGTTTGGAGCTTTTTCTCCCGATGGTTATTCGATGGCTGCAGCTTTTACAGCCGAATTTGTGTTGACCATGTTTTTCCTAATCGTAATTCTTGGCGCAACAGATAAAGCGGCAAACGGAAAATTTGCAGGAATTGCAATTGGATTTGCATTAACATTAATCCATTTGATTAGTATTCCAATTACAAATACGTCAGTAAATCCTGCGCGTTCAACATCGCAAGCTATTTTTGCACAAGGCGAATCATTGTCGCAATTGTGGTTGTTTTGGGTTGCGCCAATTGCCGGAGCTTTAGTTGGAGGTTTTATTTATAAAATTTTATTGGACAAAAAAGACACTTTATAATTGTTAAGCTAAATATTGATAAAGAGAAAAGAGTGAAATTATTCATTTTTTTCTCTTTATTTTTGTTTTATGAGTACAATTTTTCCATCCGAAAATATTCAGTTTGAACTTCCTGATGCCGAAATTATCTATTATCCTGATTTTTTTGGCAAAGAAAAAGCCGATACTTTTTTTGAAAAATTAAAAACAGAAATTCCTTGGAAACAAGATGAAATCACTGTTTATGGTAAAAAATATCCGCAGCCACGATTAACGGCACTTTTTGGCAACGATGGAAAGCAATATCGTTATTCTAATATTATAATGAAACCCAATCCTTGGAATGATTTGTTGATGATTATTAAAAATAAAGTTGAAGAAGTTTGCCCAGAAAAATTCACTACTGTTTTACTAAATTATTACCGCGATGGAAAAGACAGCAACGGTTGGCATGCAGATAATGAAAAAGAATTAGGCATAAATCCAGTAATTGCTTCCGTGAGTTTTGGTGCAGAACGAAGTTTTCATTTACAGCATAATTCTATCAAAGAGCAAAAGCTAAAAATCAATCTCGAGCAAGGAAGTTTATTGATTATGAAAGGAACAACGCAGCATTTTTGGAAACATCAAATTCCGAAAACGGCTAAACCAATTGGGCCAAGAATAAATTTAACCTTCCGAATTATCAAATAGTTACTTTTAGTATATTTGTTCTTATGCAAGAAATAATCAACTATTTTTCAACTATTCCTTCGTCACACAGAGCTTTGATTTTAGCTGGTGGAATTGCTTTATTTTGGATAATAGAAAGCGCAATTCCATTTGTGAAATTTCAGTATAACAAATGGCAACATGCTGGAATTAATATCTTTTTTACAGTAACAACCATTATTGTCAACTTTTGTTTGGCTTTTATTTTGCTAAAAACGGCACAATGGACAGTCGATAATCAATTTGGAATTTTGAATTGGTTGCCAAAGATTAACTCGTGGTTATTTGCCATAATCGGATTATTGCTTTTAGATTTAATTGGAGCTTATTTGGCGCATTTAGTTGAACATAAAGTTAAATTTCTATGGCGTTTTCATTTGATACATCATACAGATACTTGGATTGATACAACATCTGGAAACAGACATCATCCTGGAGAAAGTGTAATTCGTTTTGTTTTTACAACCTTCGGAGTTTTAGCTGTTGGAAGTCCAATGTGGATGGTTTTTTTATACCAAACATTATCCGTTGTAGCGACACAATTTACGCATGCCAATATCGTTTTACCCAAAAAACTAGATAATTTAATGAGTTATTTTCTCGTTTCTCCCGATATGCACAAAGTTCATCATCACTACGTTTTGCCTTATACGGATAGTAATTACGGAAATATTTTCTCCGTTTGGGATAGATTGTTTGGAACTTTCAAAACTTTAGAAAGAGAAAAATTAGTTTATGGAGTTGATACTCATATGAAACCTGAAGAACATAATAATTTAAAAAATTTATTGTCAATTCCTTTTCAAAAACAGCGTTCGACTGAGAATTAATTTCAAAAAAATGAATGTCCAATTAAAAACTAATTATTTTTTTTACTAATATTGAATTACTAATTAAACAAGTTTTATCTATTAAAAAAAATGCTTTTACAGAAATGAAAAAAAGTAAGCGAGTAGAACTTGACAACGAACAAATAGAAAGAGTTGTCAGCATGGCGCAAGAGGAAAGAAAACCTTTTGAAGTAATAAAGGAAGAGTTTGGACTTACAGAAAATGAAGTTACCGAATTGATGCGAAAACGTTTGTCCAAAGATAATTTTGAACTTTGGAAGAAAAAAGCTGTTGGAAGCAAACCCAAACCAAAGCCAATCATCGATGATTTTGACGACGATTTAGAAGGAAAATACTATATCAAAAATAAATTTGATTAAAAATTTAACTCTTGTTCAACAAGAGTTTTTTCATTTAATGACGATTTTTGTTTTATGATATCAAAAATTTTCACAGACCAACAAATTGATAGAATTATAGAAATGGCATGGGAAGATAGAACTCCTTTTGAAGCTATAACTTTTCAGTTTGGTATATCCGAACAAGAAACTATCGAAATCATGCGTCGCGAAATGAAACCTTCAAGTTTTAAAATGTGGCGTGAAAGAGTACAAGGCAGAACTACTAAACATGCCAAACTTCGTGTAAACGGAATTGACCGTTTTAAATGCACATTGCAAAAGCAAATCACACACAACAAAATTTCTAAACGATAATATCATTGTTAATCCTTTCTTAAAATTAACAGTTATTGTAACGAATGTTTATTTTTGTTGACTTATCGATAAAATAATTTATAAAAATGAAAAAAATAATTCTGTCATTTCTTTTTACAACTGTTCTTTCTTCAAGTATTTATGCTCAAAAGAAAACTGCAAGTGAAGAAGTAAAAGTAACAATTGATTTGGTAAACGTTAAAGAGGACAAAGTTCAAGTAACTGTTATTCCGCCAGCTTTTACAACAAATGAAGTTATTTATCAAATTCCAAAAACAGTTCCAGGAACGTATTCTTCGGATAATTATGGAAAATACATTGAAGGTTTCAAAGCATTTGATAAAAAAGGAAATGAACTTGAAACTATAAAATCAGATGATAATACATGGAAAATCACTAATGGGAAAACATTATCTAAAGTTACCTATTTAGTTAATGATACATACGATACTGAGACTGGAAGAGGTTTTGGGAAAGAAGAAGTGTTTTCTCCAGCAGGAACTAATATTTTAGCAGGAACTAATTTCATGTTAAACAATCACAGTTTTGTTGGTTATTTCAACGGGAAAACTGAAATCAAGTACAACTTAACTATCAGTCATCCTGAAAATTTAGTAGGAACAACATCATTAGAAGATGTAAACAAAAGTACAACGCTAGATGTGTTCAATGTTGCAAGATATTTTGATGTTACAGACAATCCAATTATGTATTCAAAGTCGGATTTTGTGACATTCATGGTTGACGGAATGGAAATTTTATTTAGCGTTTATTCTCCAAATGACGTTCATACTGCAAAATCACTCTCAGCAGATTTAGAAAAAATGATGCGTGCTCAAAAAGCATTTCTTGGAAAAATAAACAACAACAAAAAATATACTATTTTACTTTATCTTTCTGATATGGAGAAAGATGATGCTAAAGGTTTTGGTGCTTTAGAACATCATACATCAACTACTGTTGTATTTCCAGAAGCTATGCCAGCTGGAATGCTGGGAAAACAATTAATTGACGTTGTTTCTCATGAGTTTTTTCATATCGTAACGCCGTTGAGTATTCATTCAAAAGAAATTCAATATTTTGATTATAACAATCCTAAAATGTCTAAGCACCTTTGGATGTATGAAGGTGTTACAGAATATTTTGCTAATCTTTTCCAAATTAATCAAGGATTGATAGACGAAGATGAGTTTTATCAACGAATGGTTGGTAAAATTGACAATGCATCAAAAATGAATGATACGATGTCATTTACTGAGATGAGCGCCAATGTTCTTGAAAAACCATACAAAGATCAATATTTAAATGTATATGAAAAAGGAGCATTGATAGGAATGTGTATTGACATTATTATCAGAGAAAAAAGTAATGGCGAAAGAGGAATTTTGGATATGATGCAAAAGTTATCAGCTGAATATGGTACAAATAAACCATTTGACGATGAAGAACTTTTTGGAAAAATTGTATCAATAACCTATCCAGAAGTTGGAGCATTTTTAAAAACCTATGTAGAAGGAACAACACCAATAAATTATGATGAGTTTCTTGCGAAAGTTGGCGTTGGAAAAGTGAAAATTCAAGTTCCTAGCAATCCATTCTTAAATGGTCAAACGCCTTATGTTTCTGTTAATCAATCAAAAGAAATATACGTTTTACCAAATACAGATTTAAATGATTTTTTCAAATCTTTAAACATTAAAGGAGGCGATGTTTTACTTGCTTTTAACGAAAAGGCTTATAACGTTGAGAATATTTACGATATGGTAATGGAAAGCCAAAATTGGAAAGTTGATGATGCTATTTCTGTTAAAATAAAAAGAGATGGAGCAGAGCAAACTATTACTGGTAAAGTCAAATTATCAACAGAAGAAGCAGAGAGTTATCAAACGAGTGATTCATCAAAACTGAAATTGAAAGAATCTTGGTTAAAAGGATAAATACTTTTTAGATATAAAATCAAATCCTCAATTTGTCATTCAGATTGAGGATTTTTTTTGTAACATTGCGCCAAAATTTTAGTTATGCGTAAATCGATTATTTTATTATTTAGTGTTTTGTTTTTGCTCTCGTGTTCTGAAAAGAAATCAGAGAAAAACTTTGTTTTAACTGGAAATATCAAAGGATTAAAAAAAGGGACTTTATACATTCAAAGAATAAATGACACTGTTTTAGTTGGAATAGATACTATAAAAATTAATGGTGATTCTAACTTTAAAAGCGAATTTGATATGCAATCTCCAGAAATGTTGTATCTTTTTTTAGATCGTGGAGTAACGAATTCATTGGATAATAACATTCCTTTTTTTGCAGAACAAGGTAAAATGAATATCGAAACGTCGTTAGATTTTTTCACATCAGATGCAAAAATTACAGGTTCAAAAAATCACGAGTTATATGAAGAGTATAAAAAAGTAATGTCGAGATATGTTGATCAGGATTTGAATTTGATACAAAAAAAATTAATGGCTTACAAAGAAAAAAAGACAGCCGAAATTTCAAAAATTGAAGAAGAACAAAACGCAATTATAAAAAGAAAATATCTTTATTCAACTAATTTTGCTGTAAATAATGGTGATTACGAAGTTGCTCCTTATGTAGCTTTAGCCGAAATTTATGATATTAATTTTAAATACTTAGATACAATTTATAAAACGATGACACCAAAAGTTGCTAAATCGCTATACGGGAAGAAACTAACCGAATATTATAACGAAAGAAAGAAATCTGGGAAATAAAGAAAAAGTGCGAAAGCACTTTTTTTTATCTTTAAATTTGTCAAAAAAATAAAACCTTTGAAAAACATCCTTCTCATAACGCCACCATTTACGCAACTCAACACGCCATATCCTGCGACGGCTTATTTGAAAGGATTTTTGAATACCAAAGATATTTCTTCTTGTCAAATGGATTTGGGAATAGAAGTGATTTTGAAACTTTTTTCAAAGAACGGATTGGAAAATTTGTTTCAAGTTGCAAGTTTCAAGTTTATAGAGTTTGGTGAAAATTCGCAACGAATTATTTCTTTGCAACAAGATTACATCAAAACTATCGATAGCGTAATTGCTTTTCTTCAAGGCAAAAATCCAACACTGGCAAGACAAATTTGCAGTGGAAATTTTCTGCCCGAAGCTTCTCGATTTGACCAATTAGATGACAGTTCTGAGAATTTAAATTGGGCATTTGGTTCGATGGGAATGCAAGACAAAGCCAAACATTTGGCAACATTATATCTCGAAGATTTATCCGATTTTATAGTAGAATGCGTCGATGAAAACTTTGGTTTCAGTCGTTATGCCGAGCGTTTAGGCAGAAGTGCCAACTCGTTTGACGAAATGTATGCTCATTTGCAAAGCGATTTGACCTATATTGATAAAATTACACTTCAAATTTTAGAAGAAAAACTCAAATCGATTAACCCAAAATTGGTTTGTATTTCGGTTCCGTTTCCAGGAAATTTATACAGTGCTTTTCGTTGTGCGCAATTTATAAAAAAGCATTTTCCAGATATTAAAGCATCAATGGGTGGAGGTTTTCCTAATACTGAACTTCGAGATTTAAAAGATAAAAGAGTTTTTGAATTTTTTGATTTCATCACTTTAGATGATGGCGAACTTCCTGTTGAATTATTATTTAATGCAGTTTGTCATTTCGACGAAGGAGAAATCACATCACGTGAGTTTAAACGAACATTTCTTCTCGAAAATAACGAAGTTGTCTATAAAAACAACACCATTCGCCACGATTATAAACAAGCCGAAGTTGGAACGCCTGATTATTCCGATTTGCTATTAGACAAATACATTTCGGTTATAGAAATTGCCAATCCAATGCATTCGCTTTGGAGCGATGGACGATGGAACAAACTCACGATGGCACATGGTTGCTATTGGGGAAAATGTACGTTTTGTGATATTTCACTAGATTATATCAAAGTTTATGAACCAATTGCAGCCAGAATTTTGATTGACCGAATGGAAGAATTGATTGCTAAAACAGGTGAAAACGGCTTTCATTTTGTTGACGAAGCTGCACCACCAGCTTTGATGCGAGAAGTAGCTTTGGAAATTTTGAAACGAAATCTTACGGTTACTTGGTGGACGAATATTCGTTTTGAAAAAAATTTCACAGCCGATTTATGTATTTTGCTAAAAGCTTCGGGTTGTATTGCGGTTTCTGGCGGATTGGAAGTAGCTTCAGATAGATTATTGGAATTGATAAAAAAAGGCGTAACGGTCGAACAAGTGGCACAAGTAACCCGAAATTTCACCGAAAGTGGCATTATGGTTCATGCCTATTTGATGTATGGTTATCCAACGCAAACGGTTCAGGAAACTGTTGATAGCTTGGAAATGGTTCGTCAAATGTTTGAAATAGGAATTCTTCAAAGCGGATTTTGGCATCAATTTGCAATGACGGCACATTCGCCGGTTGGCATGTTTCCAGAGGAATTTGGCGTTGTTCCAGAAATGAATGAGATTGCTTTTGCCAATAACGACATCCAGTTTAAAGACAAAACGGGAATTAATCACGATAAATTCAGTTTTGGATTAAAGAAATCGTTGTTCAATTATATGCACGGCATTTGTTTTGACTATGACTTGCAGGATTGGTTTGATTTTAAAATTCC
>DAOLYL010000028.1:10696-17220 GCA_035425765.1 Flavobacterium sp.
TGCACGGCATTTGTTTTGACTATGACTTGCAGGATTGGTTTGATTTTAAAATTCCAAATACAAAAGTTAGCCCAGATTTTATTGAGAATAGTTTGTTAGAAGATACTTCATTTGCTGTAAAATTTTCTGCTAAAATTATTTGGATAGGAGGAAAACCTCAAATTGAAACGTTTACTAAATCTAAAAAAGGCATTTCTTGGGAAATGGCAAAGTTAACATTTCACGACAAAAGGCAAATGTTTGACGTTTCGCTTGAAAAAGATAAAGCATTATGGTTTGTTGAAATTTTAGAAAAAAATGCAGTTCAAAATGATAAAAAAATGACATTTGGTCAAATTAAAGAGGATTTTGAGCGACAATTTGAAGATTTTGAATTGTTTTGGTTTTCAAAACCTATCGAAATTTTAAAAGAGAACGGATTGTTATCGCTTTAATTTTCAATTGGAGTTTCTTCTTTTTTTTCTTTTTTGTTCTTTTTCTTTTTTGAACCAGATTGTTTTTCTTTTAATTTTTTGAATAAATCAATTTGTTTTGGATTTAAGAATTTTTCAATCTGTTTTTCCATTTTTTCATAGGAAGTTTTGAGTTTTTCACCTTTGTCAACGTTGGCAATATCCATTGACAAAATTAACTCAGTTTCTTTTTGATTTTCTTCTAAAAAAGTTTTGATTGCTGCTTCTTGAAAAGTGTCAAGAGTAAGTTCTTTTTTTAAATAATCTAAAGAGGATTTTATTGGATCTATTTTCTCATTATTTCTTGGAACATTTACTTGCGGATTACCTCGTCCAACTTGTCTATTCATTTGAGAAAAAGAAACTTGTGTCGAAAAAAGAAGTAATAAAAAGAAGAATAGCTTTTTCATTTTAATTAATTTTCTGGTTCAGCATAAAGGTCGAATTCGGTAGCATCGATAATCTTTACGTTTACAAATTCGCCTGTTTTTACATAGAATTTTGAAGCATCAATCAAGACTTCGTTATCAACATCTGGACTATCAAATTCGGTTCTTCCCACAAAATATTGACCTTCTTTTCTATCGATAATACATTTGAATGTTTGACCAATTTTTTCTTGGTTTAAATCCCATGAAATTTGCGATTGCAAGTCCATAATTTCAGCCGCACGAGCTTGTTTTACATCTTCTGGAACATCATCAACCAAAGCAAATGCGCCAGTGTTTTCTTCGTGAGAATAAGTGAAACAACCTAATCTTTCAAATTTCATTTCCTGAACCCAATCTCTCATGATTTCAAAATCTTCTTGTGTTTCGCCAGGATAACCAACAATTAAAGTTGTTCTGATTGTCATTCCTGGAACTGCGGCACGAAATTCTTTTAAAAGTTTTGTTGTTTTTTCTTTGGTCGTTCCGCGTTTCATTGATTTCAAAATGGTATCTGAAATATGTTGCAACGGAATATCGATATAATTACAAATTTTTGGTTCGCGCTTCATTAAATCTAAAACATCCATCGGGAAACCAGTCGGGAAAGCATAATGCAATCTAATCCATTCAATTCCTTCTACTTTTACTAAGTTTTCAAGAAGTTCGGCTAAATTACGTTTTTTGTATAAATCCAATCCGTAATACGTCAAATCTTGCGCAATAAGGATTAATTCTTTTACGCCGTTTTTAGCTAAACCTTCGGCTTCTTTTACCAATTTTTCAATAGATTGCGATACATGTTTGCCTCGCATTAACGGAATGGCACAAAAACTACAAGGTCTATCGCAACCTTCGGCAATTTTTAAATAAGCATAATTTTTTGGAGTTGTTGTTAAACGTTCGCCAAGCAATTCGTGTTTATAATCGGCACCAAGTGCTTTTAGTAATAAAGGTAACTCGGTAGTTCCAAAATATTGGTCAACATTTGGAATTTCTTTTTCTAAATCTGGTCGGTATCTTTCAGAAAGACATCCAGTTACAAAAACTTTATCAACAATTCCTTGTTCTTTTTTTTCAGCATATTCAAGAATGGTGTTTACCGATTCAGCTTTGGCATTATCGATAAATCCACAGGTATTTATCACGACGATATTTCCTTCTTGTTCATGCACAACATCTTTTCCGCTAGCTTTTAATTGTCCCATTAAAACTTCACTGTCGTAAGTGTTTTTTGAACATCCAAGCGTGATGACGTTGATTTTATTTTTCTTTAAAGATTTAGTTCTCATTGACTTAAAAATTGGAGTGCAAAATTACGGTTTTATTTGGTTTTAGCAGTCATTAAAACAAAAAACCATTCTGAATTTTCAGAATGGTTAAGTAATAGTAACTTTAAAATTTAAAAATTAACGGAATAACTCAACGTTATATTGTTGTTGTATCGACTAATTCTTGCTGGATCAGTCATTCCTGATGAAAGAAATGCTTGATTCATTTTTCTGTGTTCGTAGTTGTAAGCTAAATCAATTTTGTTTTCGCCGAAACTATATCCAACACCACCAGAATAACCAGTTAAATCGCCAAATGTTTGATCAACTTTATATGGACTTTGATCAAAACGATAACCACCGCGAATAGATACCTGTTTGATTTTGTATTCACCACCAAGCCTGAATTCTAAAGCGTTACCAAGAGCGTTATTCATATAATTGTTCAAATCACTAAAACCCAAATCATTTTTTGGTTTGAATCGGGTAGTGCTATAATCTTTTGTTGATACATCAGCGCTTAACAATCCTTTTTTACCAAAGATGAAAGCCACACTTCCAGTCCATTTGCTTGGTGTTTGAATTTTGTATGGTAAATATTCAATCGTTGGTTGGTATGAACCAGGAAACTCATTGTTGTCAGGATTGTTTACACTTCTTGTGGAAACTCCTTGGGTTAATTCATCAGTAATTCTGTACCATGTTGGTGATTCGTATGAAACTCCTAAACGCACATATTCTGCTGGTTTTACAATTGCTCCAAGATTAAAAGAAATTCCTGTTCCTAAAGTATTTAATTGATTTTCAAAAAGAACTTCGGTTATGGTTGAACCAGTATCATATAATGGATTTGAATTTTCTTCATATATAGTAAACGATTTACGAATATCCACAAAATGGAAATTAACATTGGCTCCTAAAATTATTTTGTCTTTATAAGAAGTTGAAAAATTTCCAGTTAATTTTCCGTTATAACCTGTTGACGATACTTGATTTTGTTGAAAATAATTTCCGCCTAATGGAATATTGGTGTAATATTCTGTGTCGTTTAAATTACCAGTTTGAGATTCGAAAATATAGGTGTCATAACCTAAATAAGCTTGTTGCTCATAAAAATTTAGACTAGTATAATTGTAATTTGTTATATAATCTAACGGAATTCCTTGCGCAATATTCAGAAAATAATTTCCAATTGAATTATAAGGATTTGTTCCCGCAGAATAAACGCTGTTACCGAAGTTATTAGTGTTTTCATAATTTACGGCTACGGAGAATTTTTTCCAATCTGTTTTTCCAGAATTATCTTTGAATACAAAAACAGCTCCAAATTGGTTTAAATCTAATGAAACATCAGTGTCGGAAGTTTTTGTTCCAAAATAGCGTGAACTATTTTTGGTGTTAAACATAGATCCAGTAACTGTTCCAAAGTTGTTGTTAAAGAATATTGAACCAGCAGGATTTTGATTAATGGCTGATAAATCACCACCAACAGCTCCAAAAGCACCGCTCATTGCTCTATATCGAGCCGTTCCTGTAATGTTGTCAACGGCTAATCTTAGTGCATCATCAACAGTTGTTTCTTGAGCTTGTAATGTCGTAATTGATAGCCCAACTAATAAAATGGAAATGTATTTTTTCATAGATAATTTTTTCAAAAAGAATCCCATGACTTTACTTCACAGGATGTAAAATAGGTTTAACGTCTTCCACCACCACCAGATGATGATCTTCCACCGCTGTAACTTCCGCCACCAGACGAACTTCCACCGCTATAGCTTGAACTAGGTCTAGAACTTTGCGATTCGCTTCTTGAAGGCGACGTAGTTCTAACAGTATTACTTCTTGTCTGTGAAGTAGAAGTGCTTGGTCTTGTGTTAGAATTTGTTGAATTTGTATTTCGTGTGCCAACGGTATTGGTATTTGTTCTAGTTGTAGTGCTTCTAGATGAACCAAAAGTTGAATTATTTCTGCCAGTAGTTGTGTATGAATTTCCTCTTCTGCCTACAGTTGCAGTATGTGTTCTTCCGTTTGCGTTTCTAGAACTGTATGAGTATCCATCATTTCTTCCTCTTCTTCCTCCGTTGTAATAGCTATTATTCCAACCATTATTCCAGCCGTTTCCATACCAATTATTTCCATACCAGTAGTTTCCCCAATATGGACTATTCCAACCACCATACCAATTGTTCCAACCCCAACCAGCATTCCAACCCCAACTTGGACCATACCAACTATTCCAAGCCCAATTGTTATAACCCCAGTAATTTCCATACCAATAGTTGTTCCAATAACCTGAACCCCAACTATTGTCATAAATATTTACTGTAACAGTTTGAGGGTTATTTCCCCAGCTTGAATACGAATCGTTATATTCTTCTGTATTATTTACTGGTTCAGCACTAGAAACAGAAGAATAATTTTCTATATCAGTAAAAATTTCATTAGAATCTTGATTTAAAGAACTAAAATATTCTTTGTATTTGTCGCTGTTTGTATTGTCTGGATTGACATTATTGGTTTTTTTTGCAGTATCAGAATAAACACCATCATTATCATAGTAAGATGTGTTTTGATAAGAACCACAAGAAAATAGAACAGCAGATAAACATCCAACGGCTAGCGAATTGGATATTTTTTTCATAAATGGGAGATTTGTTTTCATATCATTAGCATTTTTTATTGTTGGACTATACAAAAATAGTTAGTTTTGCTGAATAAAATAGTTAAAAAAAGATTAACAATATTTGTGCCAAAGTATTTAACATGAGCAAGAACTTAACAAAAAGAGAAGAAGATTATTCTAAATGGTATAATGAACTGGTTGTCAGTGCTGATTTAGCTGAGAATTCAGGTGTTAGAGGTTGTATGGTTATTAAGCCGTATGGATATGCTATTTGGGAAAAAATGCAAGCAGAATTAGATAGAATGTTTAAAGAAACTGGACATAGTAATGCTTATTTCCCTCTTTTCGTTCCAAAAAGCATGTTTGAAGCTGAAGAAAAAAACGCAGAAGGTTTTGCTAAAGAATGTGCTATTGTTACTCATTACAGATTAAAAAATGATCCTGACAAACCAGGGAAATTAATGGTTGATCCAAATGCAAAGCTGGAAGAGGAATTAATTGTTCGTCCAACGAGTGAAGCTATTATTTGGAGTACCTATAAAAACTGGGTACAATCTTATAGAGATTTACCATTATTAATTAATCAATGGGCAAATGTTGTTCGTTGGGAAATGAGAACGCGTCTATTTCTTAGAACAGCTGAATTTCTTTGGCAAGAAGGTCATACAGCTCACGCAACAAAATCTGAAGCTATAGAAGAAACAGAAAAAATGATGAATGTTTATGCTGATTTTGTTCAAAATTTTATGGCTATTCCAGTTATAAAAGGAATAAAAACTGCAAATGAACGTTTTGCTGGAGCAGATGAAACTTATTGTATTGAAGCATTGATGCAAGATGGAAAAGCACTTCAAGCTGGAACTTCACATTTTTTAGGACAAAATTTTGCAAAAGCATTCGATGTTAAATTTACAAATAAAGAAGGAAAACAAGAACATGTTTGGGGAACTTCTTGGGGTGTTTCAACACGATTGATGGGAGCATTGGTCATGACTCATTCAGATGATAAAGGATTGGTTTTACCACCAAATTTAGCGCCAATTCAAGTGGTGATTGTTCCTATTTTTAAAAATGATGAGCAGTTTGACCAAATAAAATTAGTTGTTGATGATTTAGTTCAATCATTAAAAAAACTTGGGATTTCTGTAAAATTTGATGTTCGTGATACACTTTCACCAGGATTTAAATTTAATGAACATGAATTGAAAGGTGTTCCAATACGGATAGCTGTTGGACCAAAAGATTTAGAAAATGGAACTTTTGAAATAGCCAGACGCGATACTTTAACTAAAGAAATCGTTTCTAAAGATGGAGTAGTGAATTATGTTTCAAATTTATTGGAACAAATACAAAGTGATTTATTTAACCGTGCTTTAGAATATAGAAATACACATATAACCGAAGTTAACTCGTTTGAAGAGTTCAAAGATGTTTTAGAAAACAAAGCAGGATTTGTTTCTGCTCATTGGGATGGAACTTCAGAAACAGAGGAAAAAATTAAAGATTTAACCAAAGCAACTATTCGTTGTATTCCTTTAGATAGAAAAAATGAGGAAGGAATTTGTATTTTTTCTGGAGGACAATCCGTTGGTAGAGTGTTATTTGCAAAGGCATACTAAAAAAAAATAAAAAAAAATTATCTTGACACTTGCGAAAATAAAAAATAGTTGTATTTTTGCATCCGCATTGAGAAAGTTGGCCCGTTCGTCTATCGGTTAGGACGCATGGTTTTCATCCATGTAAGAGGGGT
>DAOLYL010000029.1:0-10013 GCA_035425765.1 Flavobacterium sp.
AAATGCCACACCAACTTTCTGGTGGAGAACAACAACGAGTTGCTATTGCGAGAGCTTTGCTAAATGATCCAGAAGTAATTTTAGCCGATGAACCAACAGGAAATCTTGATCCACAAACAAGTGTTGAAGTAATGAATGTTTTGAAAAAAATTAACGACAGCGGACGAACTATCATCATGGCAACCCACGATTATGCTTTGATTATGAAATTCCCTTCGAAAACATTGAAATGTGAAGACAATACTATTTTTGAAGTGGTTCAAAAAACGGTTTAATTTTAAATCTTTATTTATTTTTTTTATAAACGTGAGGATTTTCTTTTATTCCTTTTTTAAAGAATTTTCTAATCGTCATTCGCAACCATGTATCTGTTCTTAAAAGAAAATCACTAAATCTATTTTCTGGTCTTCCACGAAAAGAAGTAACATGAAAAGTATCTGTTTCCAGCAGCGGTGTTTTTGAAAAATAATAGTTAGAAACACATCTTCTAAAACCATCATAAACTACGGGCGAAACTGAATGCAATGAATTATTATGCGTTGCCATCACAGCCAAACGATTAAATTTACTATGAATAGTGATTTGTTTCTCTTTTAAACCATTAGGCCAAAGTTCAAGATTTCCACCATAGCTTTCTTCCCAATTTGGAGTAACATAAAACAGTAAATTCAATATCCGCCAACGGTTTCTATCCTTATCGTGTGAATTATCAAGATGCGGATTTAAAAACTGGTTTTTTCCCATCATTGAAATTCCACCAGCATAAAGAAACTCATCTGGAATAACTTCATCAATTTCACAAATTTCGCCAATTAAATCAACTACCTTTTTTTCTTGAAAAGCATAAATAATTTCTTCAATTAAAGGATGATATAAATTCATTTGAGCCGATACAAATTTTCTTTCTCGTAAATTTTTCTTTAAAGTCATTTCATCCGATTTTGGAAAAACTTCATGAATTTGATTTGAAATAAACTCTGGCAACAAATCATCAATAAAAAAATAACCTATTTGATTTTTTGAATTCAAAAACTGTTTTTGCAATTGCTCCTTTTGACTTGAAATTTTATCCACAATCAAATCAGCTAATTTTGTTCTATCATATTTCATAACCAATAATTTTTTCGATTTTTTTGGCATTATCAATATCACTCAAAACACTTTCTAAAACTAGATTTCTCCTCTCACTTTCTTGAAATGACTTTAGTTTAAGCTGGTTTATTTTAGAAATAAATTCTTCTTTTGAATTGGCTAATTCACATAAATTTAAAACTTGTTCATCATCAACCATATTATGATTAATTAAACAAAATCTACTCTTAAAAAGAGCATTAATAACTTTCAATTTTGTTCCTGATTTTTGAAAAGAAAGCATCACGTTTATATGTGCGTTTAGAAACAAATTATTGAGTTGCGCATCATTTTGAAGTTCAAAAAAAGTAACATTCGATTGGTTTTTTGATTTTTTTTCAACCAACTTCTTTCCGTTTGAGGAAGCAATAATCAGTTGATAATCAGAAATTTTATTAAAAACCTTAATCAAGAATTTTGCTGCTTTCTTGTTATCAGCAAGACGTAAATCACCATGATATAAAGCGTACTTACCAAATCCATCAATTGTTTTTATTGAATTTCCATGAAAAACAGGAATGTAACTTACGCTATCTGTCATTGATTTTACGATGTCATTTTCAAAACACGAAAGAGAAAAAGTATGATCAAAATTGGGAATAGTTTTTTGATATTCAATAAATTTTTTTGAAGCAAAATGATAAACAATTTTCTTGAAGTAATTGGTCTCATTTTTACTCATTCCTGCATAGAAATTAGACTCTATGTTATGCAGTCGTAAAAACTTTTTATTAGCTAAATTTGTCTTCTGAAGAATCATTGTTGTATGTAATCCTTCAAAAAGAATTGGTGCATCAATACTAGCAATATTTCGAGTTAACTCTTCACGAAAACGGCAAACTACCGGAAAAGGGAATTTAGAAAAAAGAAAAAAAGGGTTTCTGTTTTTTTTATACAAAAAAACGCGCTCAGTTGTAGCTTTTAACTCATCCGAAACCACATTTCTATCTTGATAAAAACAATGCAAATAAATAGTAAAACCTATTTCATGCAAAGCCTTTACTTTAAAAAAAACATCAATCACACCACCAAAATCTGGCGGAAATGGATTGTCAAAACTGATGATATGAATTGGTTTTTTGAGCATGAATTTGAACAAAAATAACATATTTTTGATGTTCTAACTAAATTAAATTACATTTGAAATAAATAAAAAAATATGCTTAAAAATTTAATAATAAATTTTCTAAAGAAAAGATTTTATAAAATTAAGCTTTACAGACAATTATCACCTTCTACTCAAATTCAGCAAGTAAAGTTGTTTCACTATTATATTGATTGTCTTCGCTCAAATAATTTACCCAATTTTAATGCTACTGGTTTTAAAGTTTTCTCACAATTTGAAGAAGATGGTAAACTATTGTATATTTTTTCTATTCTAGGAATGGGAAAAAAAACTTTTGTTGATTTAGGTTCAAATGATTGCGTAAATAGTAATTGTGCCAATTTAGCTGTTCATTTTAATTGGAAAGGAATGTTTGTTGATGGTGATAAAAATTTAATCGAAATTGGTAAAAAGTTCTACAAAAGGACACCTAATTTTTGGAGTTATAAACCAAAATTTGTTCATGCCTTTTTAACTAAAAAGAATGTAAATAACATTATTCAGACTAAAGGTTTTGAAGGTGAAATTGAGTTGCTTTCCATTGATATCGACGGAAATGATTATTGGATATGGGAATCGCTAGAAATTATTCAGCCAAAAGTTGTGATTATTGAATGTCAGTTGGCTTTTGGATTAGAAGAAAAAGTAATTCCTTATCGAGAAGATTTTAGAGAAGATGTTAGAAATTCCGATAATTATGGCGCTTCCGCATTAGCATTACAAAAATTAGGAAAGCAAAAAGGTTATCGACTAGTTGGAGCAAATGAATATGGTAATAATTTATTTTTTATAAAAAATGGTTTAGCAGAAGTTCAACTGCCAGAAGTAAGTGTTGAAAGTCTATTACAACATCCTTTTGCTACAGAAAAATATGCAAAATAATTATTCTTTAAAGTTCAAAAACAAATCATTCCACTGCTTCATAATTTCATCCAGTTGATACTTGCTTTTTATCTGCTTTGCATTTAATCCAATTTTAATCCGTAAGTCTTTATTTTCAATCAATTCAATCAATTGATTGGCAAAAGCAAAATAATCTCCATCTTCAATTAAAAAACCATTTTCTTTGTTTTTAATTAAAGCTCTTGGTCCAACAGGACAATCGAATGCAACAACAGGTAAACCGCAACTCATTGCTTCTAAAATGACCATAGAAAAAGACTCTGACCTTGAAGTCATTGCATAAATAGAAGCGTTATTATATTTTTCTTCAATATTTTTTGCTGGCGACAAAAACTTAACTGAATTTACAATTCCCAATTCTATTGATTGTTTTTCAAAATCTAAGCCATTATCTGTTTTACCATAAATTTCAAGTGTCCAATCAGGATGTTTTTCGATTACGAGTTTCCAAATTTTCAATAATCTATCAATACCTTTTTCATAGGAATATCTTGCTGCAGCTATAACGACTTTTTTATCCAATGCTGATGATGAAAACTTATTTTTCCAAAGTGGATTAGGAATAACTATTCCATTTTTAACATTCCATTCTAGGAGTGCTTGGTCAGAAAGCGCAACGAATTGATTGAATTTTTTCGCACAGTGATTGCGGAAATAGTATTTAAAATTGTGTACTATGTTATTTAGAAAATGCTTTTTATAGTTAACTGGTTCATTAAATCTAGATGCATGTGCTTCAAAAATTACTGGTTTAGATGTTTTGATTATATATGGAAACAAAAACGCTTTATAACCAAAATCACAAAGAACAATAACATCTGGATTTACAGTTTTTTCTATTGCTTCCACTTGTTTTTTATATTGCAACAAAAAGGAAATTGGATTACCTTTCAAAACTATATCATGTAAACGAAGTTTTGGACTAAATTCAAAGAAAGGTTTTGAATGTCCATCATTTTGTGTTATTAGGTGAATCGTATGATTGAATTTCTCTGCTAAATAATTTAACTTAATTGATAGAATTCGGGCAACTCCACCTTCGTTATTAATTTTTGGAGTTATGTATAAAATTCTCATTTTGAACCGGCTAAGAATTCATCAAAATCTCTAATATAATCTTCTTCTTTAAAAACATCAGATGCAAGAACTAAACAAACAGAACCTGAAGAAAAGTTTTCCAACTCACGCCAAGTATTTTCTTTAATTAATAAGCCTTTGTCAGGTTTATTTAATGTCACTGATTTTGATTCTTTTCCATCATGTAAAACAACATCAAAACTACCTGAAAGGGCAACCAAAAACTCAAGTTGTTCAATATGAGAATGTCCACCACGACTTGCTGTGCTTGGAATATCATACAAATAGTAAACTCGCTGAACCTTAAATGGAATTACGTCGTTTTCTATAACAGCTATATTTCCTCTGATGTCTTCAATTTTTGGAATGGTGATAATTTCTATATCCATTATTTTTTATTTAATCTTTAGTAAATCCAACCATTTTTTTCCGATAGCATCTATTTCGAATTTACTAATACTCTTTTTTGCATTGGATTTAAAATGTAAATATAAGTCATAATTTGAAATTAGTCTTTCCATAGCAAGTTTCAAATGTTCCCAATTTTGATTTTCTACTAAAATACCATTATCGTTAGTGATGATTTCACTTGGACCAGAATCGCAATCAAAGGCAATAACTGGTGTTTCGCAAGCCAACGATTCAATGAGCACATTTGGCATTCCTTCATTTTCACTACACAAAACTAAAAACATAGCTTTACTAATAAATTGGAATGGATTGTCTTGATATCCTAGTAAATGCACTTTGTCTAAAACTGAAAATTCATCTATTGATCTTTCCAATAAATTTCTATCTCCATCACCTAATATCACCAAATGAATATTTTTTTTGGGCAAGTCAGATTTTGAATACGTTGCAATTAATTTATCAAATTGTTTTATTGGATTTTCATATTGACCTACAGCAATTATAAACTGAAAATCTAAATCAATTGGAGCGTTTTTAAGCAAATCAATCTCTTCTGAATTAATTGGATTAGCAATTGTTACAACATTTTTTAATTGATGCTTTTCATTAATTAGCTTAGTCATCTTTTCCGTTAATGAAACAACGGCAAATGAATTATCGTAAATCCTTTTTGTCAGCCAAGTATTATTGGGCATGTAATGATCAATCAAATAACTATGAACCGTAAAAATGACTTTAGTATTATAAATAAATCTAGAAATAATTAGCTCTTGAATAGGTTTTGTTCTAAATCTAAAATCAATTATATAATCAAAATTATTTTGATTTAAATAGCTACGCAATGCCATTAATCGTTTGAATTTATTAAAAAATCCATTCCTTTCATCTTTCAATAAGCCAAGATTTACAAGCTTTCCAGAATACGGATAGGAAACTTCATCGATGACAATAATATTATGAATTTCAATATTGTTTTGTCCAAAAAAAACGCTTAATCTAGCCATAACTCTATCGCTTCCGCCTGAACTTAGACGATAACCAATTAATGCTATTTTATATTTTTTTTCTAGTATCAAAAGTAGGTTTCAAATTATTGGCTAATATAAATCGAATAAATAGTATATTTTTACATCAAAACAAATTTATGAATTAAATCATGTAATAAACTTCAAAAAAATTACATGAAAAAAGAATTAAAATGAGCCAATATCCTCTTGTTACTGTAATTTGTCTTTGCTACAATCATGCAGATTATGTGATTGAAAGTTTAAATTCAGTGATAAATCAAGATTATAAAAATATAGAATTAATAATCTTAGATGATTGTAGCAAAGATGATTCGGTTATAATTATTGAAAGCTGGCTAAAAAATCATACGGAAATACAATTTATCAAGAATTCTGCTAATATAGGAAACACAAAAACATTTAACATTGGATTACAACTTGCAAAAGGTGATTTTATCATTGATTTTGCTGCCGATGATGTGTTGAAAAAAAACTGCATTTCAAGTCAGCTAAATCAATTTCAAACAACTTCATTTGAAAATGTTGGTCTTGTCTATGGGAATTGTGCCTTGATAGATGAAAAAGGAATTTTTTTAGAAAACTATTTTGAAACCAATTCAAATGGAAAAGTAACTTCAAAAAGAACCAGCGGAAATGAATACCTCAGAATTCTTGCTGGTGGAAAAGAGGCAATTTGTAGTGTAAGCTCTTTGATAAAAAAAGAAGTTTTTGAAAAACTCAATGGTTATGATGAAACCTTGGCTTATGAAGATTTGGACTTTTGGATTAGAGCATCACGAGTGTATAATTTCGATTTTATTGATGAAATCATTATTGAAAAAAGAGTGTTAAAAAACTCAATGGGAAGTAATTTTCATAAAAAAAATAGCGCACTTACCTACTCAACTTATAAAATCCTAAAAAAAGCACTTTCACTAAACAAAACTAGAGAAGAAGATGTAGCACTGCAAAAACGAATTCACTACGAAATAATTACTACTTTCCAGAGCGGAAGTTATGGTTTGTGTTTGAAAAACATTGGATTACGAATTCAGATTGGTTATAGAAAATGGTTTAAAGCCTTTTAAATTATTAAATATTTTTTCAAGCTTTCTATTTCCCCATTCCAATCTCTTGAAATGTCTTTTTTGAGAATTTTTGCTGGAATACCGCCAATTAATATATTTTCTCCAAAATCTGTATAATCATCTGTACACAAACTATTAGATGCAATAGTTATATAGTTTGAAGTTTTTGTATTCGAAAAAATGGTTACTCTGTTACTAATGTAATTATAATTTCCAATTGATATTATTCCTGTTAAAGGATATTTTTCATCGGTTAATGTATTAATCATTTGATGTGCATTGGTATCAGAAAGTTGAGATTCAAAACCAATTCTAGCATAATCACCCAGAGTTATTCTCTCAAAACAAATAATTTTCCCATTTGAGCCCAAAGATGACATGTTTCCCATCTGCAAAACGGCATTATTTGCTACATAAACAAAATAATCTTTCCCAAACTGAACATGACCATTAAAAATAATTTTACCTTGTAGAAAAATTTCAGCAGTTTTTTTTGATACCGTGAAAATTTCATACGATTGACCAAAACCTATCATTCCAGATTTAATTGGTGCATTAATTTCGATGTTACCTTTTATGCTAGAAAATTTTACAGAACCATAAAAATAAACAGGTAATTTTTTTGCCACAGAAAACGGAAATTTCTTGAAGTTAAAATACAGTGTTTTAGTCCAATTAATTGAATAATAAAATTTTATTTTTTTTATAATTGAAACTAATTTATGGTATATCATTTTTATCATTTCAATTCTGAATAAGTTATTTTTTTGAGAAAAAAGTTTTAAAATCTATTCTTTGATTGAGTTCTTTTATTGAATATAATGTCGAAAATAAAATTAATATCAGTAACACAACGTTTTTTAGATAATTATTTTCAATTTTTAAACAAATGAAGGCTAAAGCGCAAATGGCAAAGCAACTGATAAGCAGTTTATAAAACGCAAATTCAAATTGAATATCATATTTTTTTCTAATAATTACTTTTAGTGCAAAGAAGTGTATAAAATAATACAATAAAAAAACTATTCCTAAACCTTCTAATCCATAGTAGAAATAACCTAAAACATTCATTAGTAAAAAAATTGAATTAAAAAAAACTGAAGTTTTGATAAACAATTTTGAATCGCCTTTTGCTAATAAAACATAACCCATAGACCATGAAACCGATTTTATTATCACTGCTAAAATTGCCCAACAAACAAAAGGAACAATTGGCAAAAACTCTTTCGAATATAATAGTCTAATTATTGAAGGTGAAAATAAAAGGAATATAACTATCACTGGAGTTAGGATTAAAACCGCAAAAGTTGACTGTTGTATTACTAATTCTTTTACTAAATTATTATTTTTTATGACTTTAGTTAATCTTGGATAATAATCTGATGCCATTGCTGTAAATATTACTCCTGCATACGTATTAATTATTGTAAATCCTGCCGTGTAAAGTCCAACTTGAACTATATCATCAACATTAGTTATAAAAATTTGAAGTAAATAAGCCGAAAATGTTGTCAATAATCCCGTAAAACTCAATGAAAAACCTAAGGTCAACATTTTTTTTCCTTCAGTCAGTGCTTCTTTATTTGATAATTTGACTGTATTTATTTTAAGTTTATTTTCATAAAATTTAGCTCCAATAAAAGCTGCAATTGATGAAAGAATTATAGAAGGTGCAATGGCATCTATTCCTAAAAAATAGTATAAAGGTATCGACAGTAAAAGACCTATCAAATTCCCATAAAGATTGGCTTTTGCCAAATATTTTATTTTTTGCAAACCTTGAAGAACAACTATACTACTAACTGTTAACTGCTTAAATAACAAGGTTATTGAAAGTAAAATAAATGCCCATGTAAATTCGTAATTTCCAAATGTAATTTTACTTAAAAAAGGAGAAAAAATTATCATTATAATCGAACCAAAAATTCCCAACATCCATGCAATTCTTTTTAAAATAGATGTTTCTCTTGCTAATTTTTGATTGTTTTCTTGAACGGTTGATATACTTTTAACAGCACTTGTTTCGATACCGAAATTAGTAAAACACCAAATGGTATTTATAACTGATGTCAAAAGACCAATAATTCCTATTCCAGTAACGCCTGTAAAAACTGCAATAAATTTTGATCTAATTAACGAAATTAGAATATTGAATACCTGAACACTTCCAAAAATTGAAGTCGCTTTTAAAATATGTCGATAAGCAGATTGTTGTGACATTTACTTTTAATATCTATTTAAAATTTCAACAACTTTAGTAACTTCATCATCACTCATAACTGGACTAATTGGTAAACTCAGCACTTCGCGATGGATTTTTTCTGTAATTGGAAAAGATAAATTATTCCATTCTTTAAGAGCATTTTGCTTATGTGGCGGAATAGGATAATGAATGAGAGTTTCAATACTATTTTCTTTTAAATACTCTTGCAAATGTTCTCTATTTTCAGTTCTAACCACAAATAAATGAAAAACATGATTTGACAAATCTTCACAAAGTGGTAAAACAATTTTATTGTTTTTTATTTCAGTACTATATCGTTTCGCTATTTGTCTTCTTCTATTATTTTCAGTTTCTAAATTAGGTAATTTTACATTCAAAAAAGCCGCTTGCAATTCGTCTAATCTAGAATTAACCCCAATAATTTCATTGTAATATTTTTTCTCCGAACCATAATTTCGCATAGCAAAAAGCACTTCGGCTAAAGCATCATCATTAGTTGTAATTGCACCTGCATCGCCAAGTGAACCTAAATTTTTTCCTGGATAAAAACTAAACGCTTTGGTGTTATTTCCTCTAAATGTCAAACCTTGCGCTTGAGCTGCATCTTCAACTATCAATAAATTATATTTTTTTCCAATTTCGTTGATTTTATCCATATCGGCTAATTGTCCATACAAATGAACAACTAAAATTCCTTTGGTTTTGTTTGTAATTTTTTCTACAATTAAATCCGGATCAATGTTATAGGTTTTGCTATCTGGTTCCACCAAAACTGGAACCAAATCCGACTGAAGAATAGCCAAAATACTAGCAATATAGGTATTAGCTGGAACAATAACTTCGTCACCTTTTTTCAAAACACCTAACTGGATGTAAGCTTTGAAAATCAAAACCATCGCATCCAAACCGTTTCCAACTCCGATACAATGTTTCATTCCGCAATAGTTGGCAAAACTTTTTTCAAATGCTTTGACTTCATCTCCAAGAATAAACCATCCTTTATCTAAAACATCTTGCAATTTTTGATGCAGTGCTTCTTGATAAGGCAAATTAATTTTATGTAAATC
>DAOLYL010000029.1:10113-11997 GCA_035425765.1 Flavobacterium sp.
AAAAACAAAACCTCCATACGTCAATCCTTGATGTGAAAAAACGGTGTTTTCTACTCTATTTGCTGGAAAAATTGAAATTAATTTTTCATCTTCAAAAACCAGTAAAGAATAATCTTCAAATCTATCGGAATGATATTCCATAAAATCCCTATGAAATAGAAATGTAGCATTGCTTGAACTGCTTACAAAAGCATTCCAAATTGTAAAATATTCTGAATTATATTTCTTTATGGTATAGTTCTTCACAAGTGAATTTAAAACATTGGAAAATTAAACATTTATTCTATTATATCAGCTGAAGTTGTTAAAAATTCCCTTTTTTAAAATAAATTACTAACTTTAAAACGTTTATTAAAACGTTGTTGTGAAATTAAAACGCTATTTTATTCTTTTTATTGTTTTGATAAGTTATCAATCGAAACTATTTTGCCAAGATATCTCTTTATTTGAGCAATTTAATGGTCGTTTTGATTTTACTTTTATCGGAAAATCAATGAATACCGAAGAGAATAACAATACTACAAACATCGTTACGACAAGTTCTTCCTCCGCAAATCTAAATTTAAATGCAAACAATACCATCGAAAAAGCTTATCTGTATTGGGCTGGAAGTGGCGATGGCGATTTTGAAGTAAAGCTAAACGAAACAATAATTACTTCCGAACGACAATTTTCCTATTCAAGAGATTTTGCTGATTTTACACTCTCCTATTTTAGTGCTTTTGCAGACATTACAAATCTTATACAAACTACTGGAAATGGAAATTACACTCTTTCTGAATTGGATATTTCCCCTTTTGAAGAAATTCATCGAGTGAGAAGAAGAACCAATTTTGCAGGTTGGGCAATTTTAATTATTTATAAAAATGATACTTTACCGCTAAATCAAATCAACGTTTATGATGGTTTAGAAGCGTTATCGGTAGATTTGGTTGGAGAAATTGATACGGTAACTATAAATCTTAATAGTTTAAATGTATTGGATGATGTTGGTTCTAAAATAGGTTTTTTGGCTTGGGAAGGTGATAGTTTGTTAGATATTGATGAGTCGCTAAAAATTAATGGTGATGTGTTGAGCAATTCTCAAAATCCAACTACAAACGCTTTTAATAGCACGAACTCTTTCTCTGGCGAAACCAATTTATTTAACATGGATTTGGATGTTTATGATATTCAAAACAATATTCAAGTTGGAGATACTGAAGCAATTATAGAAATTACCTCAGGTCGAGATTTTGTGATGATAAATAGTATTGTTACAAAACTTAATAATCAATTGCCTGATGGAACAATCACAATTGATGCTATTAACAAAGAATGTAATTCAAGAGTTATAGTTGTTGATTATACTATTTACAATTTAAATTGTACAAATGCATTACCATCTGGAACTCCAATTGCGATTTACATCAATGATGAATTTTTTGAATATTTGGAAACTATTCTTCCTATTCCAATTGACGGACAGTTTTCTGACCAAATTACGTTAGTTATTCCTGATGATATTCCAAATACTTTTGAAATAAAATTTGTGATTGATGACCTTGGAACAGGAATTGGAATTGTAAACGAATTGATAGAAACCAATAATAGTTTTGTCACAACTTTTGACTTTTTTGTACCGATAGAATTTAATCCGTTAGAGGATTTAATCGTTTGCAACGAAGGTTTAACTCGTGGAACTTTTGATTTTTCAAACTATGAAGAATTAGTAAAAACCAATCCCGATTTTACCGTTCAATTTTATGAAAATCAAGAAGATGCAAACCTTCAAATCAATGAAATTTGGAACACTAATAATTATATTGCAACCACAACTCCAAAAGAAATTTTTGTTAGAATAAATGATGATTTTTGCTTCACTACAACTTCATTTTTTTTGAA
>DAOLYL010000029.1:12097-17133 GCA_035425765.1 Flavobacterium sp.
GAACCGCTGAAAGGATTTTTGTATATTAATCAATAACTACATATTCTGCGTATAATAATTGTAATCTTTCAAAATCGTTTGGATAAATTCTCTGGTATTTCCCATTTCGTTTTTAATACCTGTAACTTCCTCAATTTTAGCCGTTAATTTATTTAAAACAACAAAATCAGATGTTTTTGCCGCAGCATTAAATGTTTCTTTAATAATTCTAACATCGTTGTCCGAAAGCTTTATAACCAAAGGAAATTTGGGTTGATAAACATCTGCAATTTCTTCCAAAATAGTACTGTTGATGGAAACTTTACTCTTCAAAGTAATCACAGCCGTTCCAGCCGAAATATCTCCTAAACGTTGCGTATTTTTGTTCACAACCATGGCAATCAAACCAACAATTCCGCTACTAATCGAAATATCAATCACTCGAAACAACCAACGAATTAAATAATCGCCAAACGATGCTTGATAACCATCCAATTTCACCACTCGAATTTTTACTAACTTTTTTCCAAAAGTTTGCCCTTCAAATAGCAATTCTAAAACCAAAGAATAGATAACAACAGGCAAATAAAACAGCATGTAAATTGCCATTTGTGACCAATTATCGAGTTGACTAATAATCAGATTCAAATTTAGTGAATAAAAGAAAATGTAAAAAACCGATATTATGTAAGCTATTTTAATCAGTAAATCAATTAGATACGCTCCAATGCGTTCACCAACCGATGCAGCTGTAAAACTAATCGTAACATTTTGCGTTGTATTTATTGCTAGTTGTGACATAATTTTTATATTAGCAATCCATGAGAGAAGTTGCATTCATAAAACAAAATAAAGAAAAATGGCTTGATTTTGAGCAAGCAATTTTTGGTAAATCTATAAAAAATCCTGATGAAATGGCAAGTTTGTACATTCATTTGGTAAATGATTTGTCTTATGCCCAAACCTATTATCCAAAAAGTAAAACCGTAGTTTACCTAAACTATTTGGCTTCACAGATTTATCAAAAAATTTATAAAACCAAACGAGAAGAAAAAAATCGCTTCGTTTATTTCTATAAAACCGAAGTTCCGTTGTTAGTTTATCAATACAAACGTTATTTATTGTATGCTTTTGTTTTGTTTTTTGCTTGTGTTGGCATTGGCGTTGTTTCGGCAAAATATGATGACAACTTTGTTCGATTAATTCTTGGTGATCATTATGTCAACATGACTTTGGAGAATATTAAAGATGGAAATCCGGTTGCCGTGTATAAATTAGGAAGTAATTGGGGTGGATTTATTGCTATAACATTAAACAATCTTTATGTTGGTTTCCGTTGTTATGTTTATGGAATTTTTGGCGGTATTGGTACGTTTTGGGTATTAATTCAAAACTGTATTATGTTGGGTTCGTTCCAATATTTCTTCTATCAGCAAGGTGTTTTTTGGGAAAGCGTTCAAGGTATTTGGATTCACGGTTCAATGGAAATTTTTGCAATAGTTATCGAAGCAGCTTGTGGATTTATTCTCGGTGCTTCTATCCTTTTTCCTAGAACTTTCTCGCGATTGAATTCGTTTAAAATTGGATTTAAAGACAGTTTAAAAATATTTCTTGGAACGGTTCCGTTTACAATTGCCGCCGGAATTCTGGAAGGTTTTGTAACACGTTATTCTCTCGAAATGCCCAATTGGCTAAACGTTTTCATCATTTTAAGCACATTGTCATTCATATCATTTTACTTTTTAATTTACCCAACTATTGTTCATAAAAAACTAAACAAATAGCTATGTTCCAATTATTTAAAAATAGAGATTTCGGCGATTATATCAGCGATACTTTTGGCTTTTTCAGACAAACTGGAAAACATTTTATGAAAATCTATTTCACCATCAATGGCATTCCGCTGATGATTATGATGGTGTTATCGTATTTTCTGTTTCAGGTTTATTTTGATTTTTTCAAAACCAGTATCAGCGGTCAAGATTTTGGTGGTTTTGAAAGCATGATGACCGAAAATCTTCCTGTAATCATTTTACTGGCAATTTTCATATTTCTTTTTTTGATTTTTATGTCAATGCTAAACTATACTGTTCCAGTAATTTACCTCGATTTATACGACAAGAAAAAAGGCAACGATTTTAGTGTAAGCGATGTAGTTTCCGTTTTGAAATCAAATCTTGGCAAAATGCTTATCTTTTTCATCGCATCACTTTTTGTCATTACTCCTATTGCATTCATCATTTTTGCACTGCTAATTTTATTGTGTTTTATCATCATTGGTTTTCCTTTATTGTTATTTGCAATCCCAACATTTTTTAGCTGGATAGCTTTGAGTTACTACGAATACATCAACTTTAACAAAGGATATTTTGAGTCGCTTTCAAACGGATTTTCTAAAATGAAATCACAATATTTTCCAATCGTTGGCTCGTTAATGGTTATTTATATCATCGTTCAAGTTGCCACTACAATATTTACTATGATTCCTTACTTATTTGGAATGGTTTCAATGTTTACCTCTTTGGAGCAAAATCCAGGAAGTTCAGAAGGTTTAGGAACATTCGGAATTATGATGGCAATTGTAATGGTAATTTCTATCTTGATGAGTTACATTTTAAACAATTTAATGCTTGTAAATCAAGGTTTAGCACATTACAGTCGTAGAGAAAACGACGAAAACATTAGTTCTCAAGACTCAATTGATTTAATTGGACGTGAATAAATTCCTGCTTCTTTTTTGGTTGTTATTTTCTGTTTCTGTTTGGTCACAGGATTCTTTGGCTGTTGCCAAAAAAGATTCTGTGGTTTTTACCGAAAAAGACATCATCGTTGATACCAATTCTGAAGTTTCACAACCCAAATTCGAAACCAATTTCAAAGAAAAATATAAATCTTCCGAATTTCAATACGAAGCAAAAATCACCGAAAAATCACTTTGGGATAAATTTAAAGAATGGTTGGCTTATTGGTTCAAAAAGATTTTTGGACTTTCGAACATGAATGTTTCTGAAAAATATGTTGAATATACGCTGAAAACTTTGGCAGTTTTAATAGTTTGCTACGTTATTTATATGATTGTCAAACTAATTTTAAACAAAGAAGGTCAATGGATTTTTGGAAAATCAACCACCAAAAAGATTTACACCGATGAAGAAATCGAAAAAAATCTAACGCGCGTTGACTTTGAAAAACTAATCAAACAAACCTTGCAAGACGGAAATCATCGTTTGGCAATTCGTTACTATTATTTGTTCATTTTAAAACGTCTTTCCGAAAAAGAAATCATCGATTGGAATGCCGAAAAAACCAATACTGATTATTTATACGAAATAAAATCAGCCGATTTAAAAACTGATTTTCAATACCTTTCTTATTTGTACAATTACATTTGGTATGGCGAATTTGAAATGACCGAAGAAAGCTTTTTGCAAGCCAAAAACGCATTTGAAAAAACCCTTCAATCACTAAAAAAATGAGTAGAACATTAAAAGTATATGTTTTCTTTTTGCTCCTACTGATTGTTGGCGTAATCTATATTGATGCCGTTCGACCAAAACCGGTTGATTGGTCGCCGAGTTATTTGCTGAAAGACAAAATTCCGTTTGGATTGTATGTTTTTAACGAAGAACACAAATCGTTATTAAAAAACAACAAGGTCGAAAAAATTAGCCAAACGTTTTACGAAGCTTTTGAACCTAATTATTATGATGACGATACCTTAAATGTTTACGACAAAAGAGGAACAATTCTCAATATTTGCGATGAATATGTAATCGATGACCAATCAACTCAAGAGATTTTGTATTATGTTTCCGAAGGAAATAATGCTTTTTTAAGTGTTGAAAGATTGCCAAAAACATTAATAGATACTTTAAAATTGGAATTGGATGCAAAACCTAATTTCACGAAAGAAACGCAAGTTTGGTTATCAAATTCAACTTTGGGAAATAAAAAATACACTTTAAATAAAGGCGATAATACTTTGGCATTTTCAAAAATTGACACGCTAAAAACTACCGTTTTGGGTTATCAAGGAAGTGAAAAAGAAAAACAAATCAACTTTATCAAAACACCTTATGGAAACGGATTTTTCTACATTCATTTACAACCGGTTGCGTTTACCAATTATCATTTATTAAAAGACAACAATTCAGAATATGCCGAAAAAGTCTTGTCTTATTTGCCAAAAGATGACGTTTATTGGTTAGTCAAAGACCAATCGAGTTTGGTACAATCTTATTCGCCAATGCGTTATATTTTGAGCCAACCAGCGTTAAAATGGGCTTGGTATATTTTCTTAATTGGAATTGTAATTTTCATGATTTTCAACGCCAAAAGAAGACAACGCGTTATTCCAATTATAAAACCATTGCCAAATACAACCGTTGATTTTACCAAAACCATTGGAAATTTATATTATCAAGAAGGAAATCATCAAAATATAATTGACAAAAAAATTATTTATTTCCTCGAAAGAGTTCGAAACGAATATTTGATGGATACATCCAATTTGGATGAAAATTTCATTAAAAAATTACATTTAAAAACTGGAAAAGACCTAAAAGATATTGAACACTTGGTATATTTGATAAATTATCAGCGACGAAGCTATAATCAAAGTATCGAAAGTGATTTAATCGAAATCAATAATGCAATAGAAAAAATTATCAACTAATGGAAAATAGTGAAAACATAGAAAATATCGAAAGTAACGAAAATTTAAATTTTCAATCTCGACTAAACCTTGAACCGCTTCGCGAAAGTATTGACAAAATAAAAGCCGAAATGGAAACCGTAATCGTTGGTCAACACAAAATGATTGACCAATTGTTAGTGGCAATTTTAGCCAATGGACACGTTTTAATTGAAGGCGTTCCAGGTGTTGCCAAAACGATGACCGCAAAAATTATCGCCAAAACACTTTCGGTTGGTTTTAGTCGCATTCAGTTTACGCCCGATTTGATGCCTTCGGATATTTTGGGAACTTCGGTTTTCGACTTAAAAAAATCAGAATTTGAATTCAAAAAAGGCCCAATTTTTTCCAATTTAATTCTAAT
>DAOLYL010000030.1:0-5536 GCA_035425765.1 Flavobacterium sp.
TCTTTTGGATGATAAATTAAAAACAGTAAAAGAAATTGAATACGAATTTCCTTTTTCATCAAAACAATCAGGTGATAACACACTTTATGTTTCTAATTCAGGAAATGTATTCATGGTCAAAAATATTGATTTACCAAAAATGAAACCTTATATGTCATTATATTTTTGGAACACTCAAGAAAATAAAATAACTGAAAAAAGTTTAAAATTAGAACAAGATATTTTGCAAATCAATCAATTTAAAGGTCACTTCATTGGTGATGATTTTTACTTGCAAGGATTTTATTCTGATAGTGCTCGATTTTTTTCTGTCAGCTATGGACAATCTTCTCCTTCTACTGGAATTTTCTCTGCAAAATTCAATGCTAATTCAGGAGAAATGAATTATTTTGTTTCAAATCCGACTGAGAGATATAAAAACTTTTTAATAAAAGATGTTTTGGTTGAAGGAAATAAAACATGGTTAATATTTGATCAAGTTTACAAAGAAACTAAGAGATTACCTCAACAACCTGGCGCAGCAGCATTTGATTTTAAATATGAATATAAATATGATTCTGCAGGAATGACTATTGCAATGGTAGATTTAACTACAGGAAAATTAGATTGGATTACAGACATTAAAAATGAAGAACCCGAAACAGTAAACGATAATGGAGAGTTTTTCAGCGCTTTATACTTCTTAAAAAACAACAAACTTTCATTGATTTATAACGACTCTAAAAATCTAAATAAAGGATTGGTTTCTATCTTATACAACAGTAGAATTCCAGTTTTACAAACCATTGATTCCTCGGGAAAAACCATTGAAAGACAAGAATTACTTAGTGCTGGAGTTGGAAATACTAAAAAACACTGTTACGAGTTAGACACTTCATTTAAAGCAAAAACCACTGATGGGAATTATATTGTAAGAGCAAAATGTGGTAATAGTGCTTGGTATGGTTATTTGACTTTTTAATTTTTCAAATGCAAAAGTTTTGTTAACGATTAAACCTTTTTAATTATCCTTATTCTTATCTGCATAACACTTAATTAGTATTTATGAAAAAATTATTTTTATTAGCATTATTGGTTGTTGGAACAACAACATTTGCTCAGAAAAGAGGAGAAAAAAGAGAACAATTAACTCCTGAACAACAAGTTGAATTACAAGTAAAAAGAATGAAACTTGAACTGGATTTGAATGACAAACAAATTACAGAAGTTAAAAAAATAATGTCAAAACAAATTGAAAAAAGAGAAGCAAAAAAAGCAGCGTTAAAAGCAAAAAAAGTGGAAGGACAAAAACCAACTGCTGACGAAAGATTTGCATTAAAAAACCAAATGCTTGATGAACAAATTGCTCACAAAGCAGAGATGAAAAAAGTTCTTACTGCAGAACAATTTTCAAAATGGGAACAAAATCGCGATGAAGCAAAATCAAAAATGAAAAGTAAGCTGAAAAATCGCAAAGGAAAATCATCTGAAAAACCTTCAGAAGAATAAAAATAAAAAATAAATTTTGAGTTGAAATAAAAATAAATTAGCTTTGACATATTAATTCAACTAAAAAACTTTAAAAATGAAAAAAATAATCGCAGTTTTAACATTAGTTCTTGCGTTTACATTAGGAGCTAATGCTCAAGACAAGAAAGGTTTATCTAAAGAAGAGATAGCGAAAACCGAAAAATTGAGAAAAGAATTACCTCCAGAAGTTGCGGGTAAAAATGACGCTATTGAACTTATTAAATATATAGGTTTAGACGAAAGTAAAGTTGAAATTTATGGAAGATTATTTGCGAAAAAACATAAAGTTTTAGCTTCAGAAGGAATAACAACAGAAAAGAAAGCTGAATTATCTAGAGGAATAGAAGCTAAATTAAGAGCTGGACTTACACCAGAACAAATGGAAAAATTAGATAAAAATCCAGAATTACTTAATAGATTGATTAACTAAACTAAAAAGTAATACAACAATAAAAAAAACCTCTCGTTAAACATCGAGAGGTTTTTTTATTTTATAATGTTTTTGCAACTTTTTCTATTGCGTTTATGGTAAAATCTAAATCTTCATAAGTCAAAGCATCAGTTATAAACCATGTTTCATAAGCTGATGGCGCAATATAAACACCTTCATTCAGCAATCCGTGGAAGAATTTTTTAAAGGTTTCGTTATCCCCATTTTTTGCTGTTTCAAAATCAATAACAGGATTTTTATCAAAATGAACAGAAATCATTGAGCCAACTCTATTTATGGTAAATTCAATATTATTTTTAGTCAAAACGGTTTGGATTCCTTTGTGCAAATATGCCGTTTTTTGCTCTAATCGATTAAAAATTTCGGAGTCATTATTTAACGCTTCCAACATTGCTAATCCAGCTGCCATTGCCAATGGATTTCCCGACAAAGTTCCTGCTTGATAAACAGGTCCAATTGGTGCTAAATAATTCATAATTTCATTTCTTGCAGCAAAAGCACCAACAGGTAAACCGCCACCAATAACTTTCCCAAAACAAGCAATATCCGCTTTGATACTGTATAATTCTTGAACACCGCCTTTTGCTAATCGAAATCCTGTCATTACTTCGTCAAAAATTAGTAATGTATTATTCTCATCACAAAGTTGTCTCAGAGATTGTAAAAAACCATCTTTTGGTGGAATACAACCCATATTTCCTGCGACAGGTTCAACTATAATGGCTGCAATTTCGTTTTTATTGGCTTCGAATAATGCTTTTACATTTTCAACATCATTATAATTTGCTAGTAAAGTGTCTTTTGCTGTTCCTTGAGTAACTCCTGGAGAATTTGGTGTTCCAAAAGTAATTGCTCCACTTCCAGCAGCAATTAGAAACGAATCGGAATGACCATGGTAACATCCTGAAAATTTTATGATTTTATCTCTTTTAGTAAAACCTCTTGCTAAACGAATAGCACTCATGCATGCTTCTGTTCCAGAATTTACGAATCTAATTTTATCTACATTTGGAATCATAGAAACGGCTAATTCAGCAATTTTCGTTTCTAATTCTGTTGGCATTCCAAAGGATGTTCCTTTTTTAGCTTTTTCGATTATTGCCGAAACTACTGGTTCGAAAGCGTGACCTAAAATCATTGGACCCCAAGAATTGATATAATCAATTAATCGATTATCATCTTCATCATAAAGATATGCACCTTTTGCACTTTTTACAAAAATTGGAGTTCCGCCAACGCCTTTGAATGCTCTTACTGGCGAATTTACTCCACCAGGAATTACTTTTTCTGCCTCAGCAAAAAGCTGACTGCTTCTTTGATATATCATTTTTATTGATTTGAAATTTGAAGAAAATTATCTAACAATGACAGTTTGCCCTAATGAAAGTGTGTTATCTGATAAATTATTTTTCTTTTTTAAATCCTCTATGGAAATATTAAACTTTTTTGAAATAGAATATAATGTATCACCTTTAACAACAGTATATTTTGAAGAATCACTACTTGCAATTGGTTCAGATTTTATTGAAGGAACAAATTCTTTCCCAAGAACTTCAGCATCATATTTATTTAACTGATAGCGCTCAATTAAACTAATAAGTTTATCTGGATATTTTGGATCAGTAGCATAACCAGCAGCTTTTAAACCTTTTGCCCAACTTTTATAATCTTCTTTTTCAAGTTTGAAAAGCTCAGCATATCTTGGTCTGCTAACTAAAAAATAGGAATGGTCACGAAAAGACTGATTTGGATCATCATATTTTCTGAAACATTCATTTTCTTCGTCATCCGTATGGCGAATACTTGGACCTGTCCATTCTTTGTGACATTTTATTCCAAAATGATTGTTCGCTTGCAAACTTAATGGTCCAGTTCCTGCTCCCGATTCTAAAATTGCTTGACCTAATGTAATACTTGACGGAATTCCGTTTTTCACCATATTATCTTTGGCAATTTCTTTATATTTTTCGATATAATCAAGAACCATTTGTGTAGTCACTTTAACTCTTGTTGTAGCTTCTAATATTTCAGAAGAATTAGAATTTTGTCTTGATTCTTGTTTAGAATTTTCGCTTTTGGAAACAACTGTTTTTGGCGTAGTCTCCGTTTTTTTTATATTTTTTTTATTTGTTTGAGCTGTAGTAGTCCTTGGTTTGTTATAAACTGTTTTAGAAGTTCTAACAACTGGCTTATTCGTACTACAAGAGACAATAAAAATCGTTAAAATCAGTAAATAAATTTTCTTATACATCTATATTTATTTCGGTTAAATTCTTTTGTTTTAAAATTGCATTTATGCCATTTATACCTTGCAAACCGCCTGTATGAATGACCAATATTTTTGATTTTGGTGGAAAATATTCTTTTTCAATTAAATCTAAAACCCCAAAAACCATTTTTGAAGTATAAATTGGATCTAAAGGAATTTGATGTTTTTCATAAAAATTATTAATAAATTCTATCAAAGTTGCATCATATTTTGCATAACCTCCAAAATGATAATCAGTTATTAATTGCCAGTTATTCTTTTTTGCAAATTTACGAATATCTTCTTGTAAAAAGTCGCCTTTCAAGGCAGGAAATCCTAAAACTTTTTGATTTTCTTTTGAGCTGTTAATTATTCCTGAAATTGTTCCACCTGTCCCAACTGAACAACAAATAAAATCAAAGTCAGTATCATTTTCTTTTAGAATTTCTTCGCAACCTTTTATGGCAAATTCATTTGTTCCTCCTTCGGGAATTAAATAAAAATCACCAAATTTTTGCTTTAGCATTTTTAAAAATTCAGGATTGTTTTTATTTCTATATTCTTCCCTTGAAATAAAGTCAAAAACCATTCCAAATTCCTTAGCTTTTTGTAGTGTTGGATTAGTTTCAATTTTATCCTCTAATTCTTCACCTCGAATAATTCCGATGGTGTCAAAACCATATTCTTTTCCTGCGGCTGAAACTGCTAAAATATGATTAGAAAAAGCTCCTCCAAAAGTCAACAAAGTAATTTTTTTTTGATTTTTAGCTTCAATCAAATTGTATTTCAACTTTCGAAATTTATTCCCTGAGATAATTGGATGAATTAAGTCGTCTCTCTTGATAAAGAGAGAAATATCATTTTGATAAATCGCTACAAATTTATTCACTTTCTTTCTTGTAGATAACCATACATTTTATAAATATACAAATATAAACAAATCAAATAAATAGCTCTTAACTTACAAACAATGTTGATTAGCGATTTTATTTACATTTCCGCTAAAATATTAGCATACTTTTAACTTTTTTTTTAGCTTTGATTAACGTAAAAATCTTAAATGTTATTGACTATGAAAAAAATATACCTACACATCACAATACTCTTTTTAATTCTCATTGGAAATTGGTGTTTTGCACAAACAACATGTACTAATGCTGTTTCAATTACAATAAATGGAACCTGCTTAAGTGGAACTGTTAGTGATAATATGCAAAACGCTCCTAATACAGGTACAACTTGTACTACAGCAGGCGCATTCAGAAGAGAAAGATGGTACACATTTATAGTGACAAGTGGTCCACAAGACATAACTATAACAGCAGAAG
>DAOLYL010000030.1:5636-16954 GCA_035425765.1 Flavobacterium sp.
ATGCACAACGAGCACTTCAGGAACAACCATTGGAGCTAGTCAATCTCAAACAGAATGTATTGGAGCTGCTGATGATGATGTTTGGTATAGTTTTGTAGCAACAAGTACAGCACATACAATTACTGTAACACCAGGAACGCTCTCTGATGCTGTGCTAGAGGTTTTTAGCGGTTCATGTGGTAGTTTAGTTAGTCAAAGTTGTATGGATTCAACTGCTGGAAGTAGTAATGAAACCGTCACTTTAACTGGATTAACGGCTACTAATACTTATTTCGTAAGAATTCATAGCTATGGTAGTTCTGGACGCGGGACATTTTCAGTTTGTGTAACAACTCCACCAAATCCGTGTTCAAGTATTTCAACAATTGCTACATGTGGTACAACTATAAATGCGAATATAGCATCTGGAACAGGTCTATACGCTAATGGTTGCGGAAATTCTACACCTGGAAGTGAACTAATTTACAGTTTTACACCAACATCTACTGGTGCTTATTCTATTAATCAAACAAGTTCCTACACAACAATAAATTATCAAATTAAGTTAGTTAGTTCAGGTTGTAGTGGAACAGGTTGGACGTGTATTGATGACATTAATGGTTCAGGAATAAGTCCAACGTTTACTTTAACCGCTGGAACAGCTTATTACATTTTATTAGATCCAAGTAATACAACTGGTGGAAATGTAGATTTCTCAATTGTTTGTGCACCGCCAATTCCAACAAATGACCAATGTTCAGGAGCAATTTCACTTACTGTAAACACGACAAACAACTGTATTAGTTCAACTAACGGAACAACAATTGGAGCCATTCAATCACAAGCTGGATGTTCAGGAACAGCAGATGATGATGTTTGGTATAATTTTGTGGCAAATAATACTATTCATACAGTAACTGTTTCAGCAATTACTCTAAACAACATTGTTTTTGAAGTTTTTAGAAACACTTGCGGTTCATTAGTTAGTTTAGGATGTATTAATAGCACGACAGGTTTTAGCCCGGAAACAACAACAATAACTGGATTAACTATTGGAAGTACCTACTTCATTAGAATTTATAGTAATGGAAATGGTAGTGGTCAAGGAACATTCACTGTTTGTGTTACAACACCTGTTGACCCATGCACAGTTATAACAACTATTTCTTCCTGTAATTCAGTAGTAAACTTAAATGTTCCAGCAGGAAATGGCCTTTATGGAACATCCGCTTGTGGATTTACAACCTCTGGAAACGAAACGATATACAGTTTTACACCGTCAGTAACTGGCTTGTACAACATATCGCAAACAAATTCATTTGCCTATATTGATTATCAATTTAAATTGGCTAGTTCAGGATGTAGTAGCACAGGATGGACATGCATTGATGATATGTTTGGAGCAATGACTAGTCCAAGTTTTACTTTAACTGCCGGGCAAACCTATTACTTGTTACTAGATCCAGAGAGTAGTATTGGAGGCGCAGTTTCTTTTACTATAAATTGTCCTGCTCCAACACCAACAAATGACAACTGTTCTACAGCGTTTCCATTGACTGTAAGTACCGATTGTAATTATGCAACATATACAAATGCAGGAACAACAAATAGCACAGGAGTTCCAGCACCAGGATGTGCTAGTTATGCTGGTAGCGATGTTTGGTTTTCAGTAGTAGTTCCAGCGAATGGTTCAGTTAGAATTGACACAAGACAAGGTGTTATTACAGATAGTGGAATGGCAGTCTATTCTGGAACTTGTGGTTCACTGACTCTGATTGAATGTGATGATGATGATAGTTCAAACGGATTAATGTCAATGATTAATTTAACAGGATTAACTCCTAGTTCAACTATATTTATTAGATTTTGGGAATATGGTAATGACAACAACGGTACATTTGGAATATGTGTAACATCACCAGAACCTTGTACTACAGGGAATGGAATTGGTAATACTGCTGATGGTTGTCCTGTTATATTCTCAGGTGGACTTGGATTATTCGGTTCAGATCCTGACCCTATAGACTCTTGCTCTTCGACATCTTGTGTAGATTTAGAAGCTACTTACTTGACAATTGGATCGCCTACAACCTACTCTGTTGAGCAAATAGCATATAATCCACCACCATATCAATATAACTGTTTAGCCAATCCAATAAGTGTAAATGTAGATGATATTTGGTCTCCAGTTATTAATCTTCCTTTTGACTTTTGTTTTTATGGCGGAACTTATAACTCTTGTATTGTAGGTTCAAATGGTATGATTTCTTTTAATACAGCCAATGCAGGAGGATCAACAGGGTGGAGATTTGATGAAAATTTACCAAGCTTAGATGAAGCCCTTTTCCCAAATAGTATTTATGGCGTGTATCATGACATTGATCCTAGTGTTGCCGGAGAAGTTGGTTGGGAATTAATTACACTTGATACTGGTTGTAGAGCATTAGTAGCTGCATGGAATGATGTTCCTATGTTTTCTAATAATACAATACTTTACACAGGAATGATTGTTCTTTATGAAAACACCAACATTATAGAAGTTTATGTAAAAGAAAAAAATATTGACAATTTCAACGTATCTCCATGGAATGGTGGAAATGCTATTATTGGCCTACAAAATGCAGATGCATCTCAAGCAGTAGTAGCACCAAATAGAAACAGTTTAGACACCAATTGGACTGTAACAAGTGAAGCATGGCGTTTTACTCCAAGTGGAACAACTTTAACATCTATTCAGTGGTATGAAGGTTCTGGAACATCAGGAACACCATTAGACACTACAGATGTAATTTCTGTTTGTCCAACAACTACAACTACATATACTGCTCAGGTGACTTATAATTTATGCACTGGAGGAACAATTGTTATAACCGATGAAACTACTGTAACCGTAATTGTAAATAAAACTTGGGATGGTTCTGAAAGCACCGATTGGAATGATGATGACAACTGGACACCGGTTGGAATTCCAAATGGTTCAGATTGCGTAACAATACCAAATACCGCTAATGATCCAATCATTTCAGGAACAAATTACAATGGTTTAGCAGGAACTCTAACAATTCATAACAACGCTATTTTAACTATTAATTCTAGCAACAGTATAACCGTTACCGATTTTGTAGATGTTAATACTGGTGGTGCTTTTTTAATAAATAATGACGCAAGTCTAATTCAAATAAACAATGTCACTAACTCTGGAAACATAACTTATAAAAGAGAAGCAAATATTAGAACATTGGATTACGTTTACTGGTCTTCACCTGTATTTAATCAAGTATTTAGTGGTATAACTTCACCTATTGTTTCTGGTCCAATGTATCAATGGAATCCAACGATTGATAATCCTAATAATACTCAAGGAAATTGGACTGTTCCGAGCACTGCAACAATGACAAGAGGAAAAGGATATATTATTAGAGGTCCAAGTACTTCTGGATTTAATAACACAACTCCAAACATTTTAGTTGGTACATTTACAGGAGTTGCAAACAACGGTGATATATTTACACAAATTTCAAGAGGAGATGATGAAAATCCACTTCCCCATTTTGGTTCAAATGGAGTAGAAATATCAAATTTTAGCGATAATTGGAACTTAATAGGTAATCCTTATCCATCATCTATTCGCGCAAGTCAGTTTTTGTTCAATAACAGAACAAAAATATTAGGAAATGTTAGATTATGGACACATGGTAATCTCCCAATATACAATACAAACCCTTTTTACGACTCTTTTGGTTATAATTATACTCCAGGCGACTATTTGACTTATACTTTTACAGGAACAAGTTGTTGTCCTGCTGCAGAAGATGATCTATTTATTGGTGCTGGACAAGGATTTATGGTTCAAATGCTGGATGGACCAGAAGGCAGTGACGTTGTAGCGTTCAACAACGGATTAAGGAATGCATCATATCCAAATGATTATTTCTTTAGATTTGATAATACTAGCCAAAATAACAACATTAATGTAAATGTAAATCAATTAGAAAAAAATAGAATTTGGCTAGACATTTTAAATTCATCTAATAAGTCAGAAAGAACATTATTTGGATATATTGAAGGAGCAACAAATAATTTAGATCATTTTTATGATTGTTTAACACAAAATATAGGGTTAATGACAATCTATTCCTTATCAAACAATGACAAATATTTAATTCAAGGAAAAGAACTTCCTTTTGATGAAAATGATGTTGTTCCTATTGGTATAGTTATACAAACTGCAGGAAACCATACTATTGCTATTGCTGGAGTTGATGGCATATTCAATTCACATGAAATATACTTGAGAGATAACTTACTGAACACTGTTCACGACATAAAAAACAACCCTTATCAATTCTATTCATCAAATGGGATGTTTAATAATAGATTTGAAATAATTTATAGAAATTCAACATTATCAATTGGAGAAATATCAAATAAAAATGAAGTTATTGTTTTTACTAAAAATGAAATTAATGTTGCTTCTAATGAAGTAATAGATTCTATTGAAGTGTTCAATATCTTAGGTCAAAAAATTGAAGGTATAAACAACATTGATAGAGAAAATATTGTCATTAACTCCATTACAAAAAGTAACACTTCATTACTATTAAAGATTAAACTTAAAAATGGAATTATTGTTACCAAGAAAGTAATTTACTAATTGTAAAATTTTAAATCAATTAAAGTATAAACTATTAATTCATTTTAATCTTAAAAATGTCAAACAAAAAAACCTTAACAAAATTGTTAAGGTTTTTTTATTATGATGTATTCAAAAAAATTAATTCTTAGACTGAGAAACTATTATTTTTTGAGTTAGTTTTTTATTATCAGAAGTAATTAATTCAACTAAATATACTGCTTCAGCAATTGATGATGTTGAAAACTCATGTTTTTCTTGTGAGCCAAGATTTTTCTTTTCAAATATTCTTTTCCCAGTTAAATCATAAAGTGAAACTGATTTTAAATCAATTAAATTAGGATTAGAAATAACTAATGATTTAATAGTATTGTTTTGAAAAATACCAATGTCTAATTTCACATTATCATCAATAGAAAGTGTGCTATTTCTGAATGTTATTTCATATCTATTGTTGAATTCACCTTGTGGCAATACAAAATCATATTGATTGTTTTTTATATCATGATATAGATTTGTTTCTGCATCAAATAAATAAACATTTTCCGCTTGATTAAAATTTACAAAATCAACAGCTTTCATCGTGAAAGTTGCATTAGCATTAGATTTTATCGACAATGGTAATCTTTTACTTTCATCAAATTGAATAACAGATAACACACAATTATTAGTTTCAACAACAAAATTAACGTCTATCGCAGTTCCGTTTGGATTTTTTGCGTCTTTTGCATGATCCATTCCATCAGTCGCTTCACCATCAAAAGCAACAACAATTTGCTTAATTCCTTGTCCGTTAATCAGAGTATTAATTTTAATATGAGGAACTTCTCCTTTTTTAACTGTCGTATAATCAAAACCTGAAACAGATGGAGTATATGGTAAAAATTCATTTTCATCATCTTCTGAGTTTTCAGCATTTCTTTCAAAAACAGAAGTAGATAAATTTTCCTTTGTAAAAACTCTATAATCATTTGTCATTAAAACAGTACTTCCTGCTCCATTTCCTTCAATCATAAATCCTTGTCCAACAGGTGAAAAATATCTCGAAGATGGTCCAAGTGGTGATGGCGGTGCACCAGTAACACCTGTTGAATTTCCACTAATGTCGTATGCGCTATAAGCTGGCGGTATATACATTCCTGTTCCACCTCGAGAAACTGGCGAATAAATTCCATAACCACCACGATATTGATAAATTATATGTGAATTAGCATTTTTATCATGTTCCCAAAAATAAGCAATACCTGTACAATTTAAATTATCTGTCAAAAAATCGGATAAATCAATTGCAGATGGATAAGGATTTCCTGTTAAAGTAAATTTATCATCAGCTACATCAATAGTAATATTTCCATCATTTGGTTTTCCTCTATAATCATATCGTTGCGCTCCACCAGGATTATTTGGTGCTGACTCGCCTGTTGGCGTATATCCATCCAAAGCTCCATATCCAGTTCCTTTCATTGTAAATCCTTGTCCTGCACCAATGGTTGAAGTCGAACCAACACTAATCCAATCGGCATAAATCTGAGCATTATTAATAATTGGTGTAAACTTATAAATCCACCTTGGTGCTATTGATAATGGACTAGAAATGCTATTAGTCGCACTCATTGACAACATTAAAGCAGGATTACTGTCCTCAACTGATATTGGCTGTTCTAACATAGTAATTCCAAAACTTTCATTTCCTATACTGTTAGAAGCGTTTCCAACTGGCGAGCACCAATAATTGAATGCAAAATTATCCGAAGTTCCTTCTTGATAAGCTGACAACTTACCTTCTCCAACATTAGTAGATGCAGCTGTTGTTCCTTGTAGAAGTTGTCCTTCTCTTCTTAACAAGATATTTCCATCTGTTTCAAGCTCAATATTCTGTTTTACATAAACAAATTGATTTCCAACGTATACATAGCTGTCACTTACGAATAGTTGTGCTTCTACATCAAATGAATTTAAAAAAATAACTGCTGAGAGTAAAGTATATAATTTTTTCATGACTTTCTGATTTTGAGATACAAAGATATGAATACAAATTACTTAATAAGTATTTATCTATCTAAATTTTACACCTAAAGTGCAAAAAAAATTGATGAAATACACAATAGTTAAAAAAACAACACTTTATCGGCTATAACCGTATTTTAACTGGTTTTCAAACACTTACATCAAAATATACAGTAATTTTGAATAAAACAAAACATCATGAAAAAGCTATACTACTATTTTTTAATTGGCGTATTGCATCTAAATCTTTGCAATACTTTTGGTCAAGTTGGAATTGGAACCACTAATCCATCTGGTTCATCAATACTTGATGTCACTTCAATTGATAAAGGATTATTAATTCCTAGAGTTGGTCTAACAAGTGTAACAGATACTGCAACAATTACTGCACCAGCATTATCGCTATTAGTATATAACAATGGTTTTGCACCAAACGGTTTTTACTATTGGAATGGTACTGTTTGGGTTCCAATAAATTCAGGAGTAAGTTCGGATTGGTCTTTAACAGGCAATAATGGTACAACTCCAGGAACAAACTTTCTTGGAACAATTAACGCTGTTGACATTAGAATTAAAACAAATAATATTGACCGATGGAACATTTCGAATGCTAATTTAGGCCAACTACAATCCTATTCATTAGGAACGGCAGCTTTACCTACGTATTCGTTTCAAACAGATCAAAATACTGGAATTTATAGCTCTGGAGCTGATGCTTTGGATTTTACAACTGGCGCAACAGCTCGATTTAGAATTCCTAATGCGAATCAAGTTCATGCTTTATCGAGAGGAACAGACGATTTACCATTTTATAGTTTTTCAGCCGATACAAATACTGGAATGTATAGCTCTAACGACAACGTTTTAGACTTTTCAACACAAGGTGATAGTCGATTTAGAATCACAAATACACAGGTATTAGCTATGAATCGAGGTTCTGAAAACGAACCCTTTTACTCTTTCGAACAAGATATAAACACAAATACTGGTATGTTTAGCTCAGGAGAAAACACATTAGATTTTGCAACTTGGGGAGAATCTAGGTTACGAATTCCCGACGAATATCAAATCCTTGCGATGGATAGAGGAACAAATAATGACCCTTTTTACTCATTTAATGCTGATACAAATACTGGAATATTCAGTTCAGGAAATGATGCTTTAGATTTTTCAACTAATGGAAGTGCTCGCCTTAGAATTCCTAATGCAAATCAAATTCATGCGCTAAATCTTGGAACAGCTGGTGCTCCATTTTATTCGTTCAGTGCTGACACAAATACAGGAATATTTAGTGCTGGAGGCGATATTTTAAACATCGCAACTGCAGGAACAGAAAAAGTAAGAGTTGAAGCTGATGGCGATGTTGGTATTGGTGTAACACCAAATGCCTCTGCAAAAATGGACATAACCGCTACAGATAAAGGACTTTTAATTCCAAGAGTTGCGCTTACAGCAAGAAATGCTGCTGGACCAATAACCGCACCTGCAACATCATTATTAGTTTATAATACCGCAACAAGTGGTGTAGCTCCAAACAACGTTATTCCGGGATTTTATTATTGGAATGCGACATCTTGGACACCTTTTATTACTGTCAACTCTAACGATTGGACAATAACTGGAAATTCTGGAACAGGAGCAGCAAATTTTGTAGGTACAACTGATGCTGTTGCTTTAAAATTATCAACAGCAAGTACAGAAAGAATTAGAGTTTTAGCCAATGGTCAAGTAGTTGTAAACAATATTGCTGCTCCAGCTGCAACCGATAGGTTTAGTGTTTACAACACAACAGTAAGTGATTATGCAATTAATGGATATTCAACCTCTAATGGCGTTGGTGTTTTTGGTTCAAATACTGGAAATGGTTTAGCTATTTTTGGTCAAAACACAGGAACTGGCGCAGGAGTTTACGGAACAAGTACTAGTGCAACTAGTGCTGGAGTTTTTGGTGTTGGAAATGTAGCAAATGGAGTTGGAACTTATGGAACTTCAAATGGATTAAATGGCCGTGGAGTTTTTGGAAATGCATCTGGAGGAAATGGTATTGGAGTTTTAGGACAATCCTCTGGAGTAAACGGAACTGGAGTTTTTGGCGAAGCAAATCAAGCAAACAGATATGGAGTTTGGGGTTTAAATAATAATGCTACTGGAATCGGAGTTTATGGTTCTTCTTCAGGAAACAACTCTAATGGAGTTAGTGGAGAAACAACTGGAACATCAGGAAATGGAGTTCTTGGAACTGCAAGCGGAGCAACAGCAATTGGTGTTCGAGGAATAAACAATAATGCAACAGGAATTGGAATCTCTGGCTCAAGTACTGGTGTATCAGGAATTGGTGTCATTGGAAATTCAACAGGAAATACAGCTGCTGGAGTCGTTGGTTTAGCATCTGGAACAACTTCTGATGGTGTTTATGGTGAAGGTTCTGGAGCAAATGGTTCTGGTGTTTTTGGTATAAACACAAACGCATCTGGAACGGGTGTTTTTGGAAGTGGAAATAATGGAACAGCTTTATATTTGACTAACGGAAGTGGTGGTGCATTTACAGGAACAAATTATGGTTCAGTATCCTTTGGAACCAATGCTACAACCGGAATCGGAGTCGCAGGAGCTGGAAATAATGTAGCCATTTCAACTTTAGCTAATGGCGCAGGTGGTTCATTTACTGGACTTCAATGGGCAATTACAGGTATCTCAACTATAACCGATGTAGCAAATGATGCAACTGACAGAGCAGTTTTAACCGGAAACTACACTTCTGGCGGAAGCACTTCAGATAACGTATATGTTGGAGCAAGAGTTGGTGGTGTAAATTATAAAATATTAGGAACTGGTGGCGGTTCTGTTTCTACAACCATGAAGACTTCTCAAGGTGAACGAATTATGTTTGCTCCAGAAGCAACAGAAAATTGGTTTTTTGATATGGGTGAAGTACAATTAGTCAACGGAAAAGCAATCGTACAACTTGATCCACTTTTCACCGAAACAATTTCAGATAGTAAACCATTTAAAGTTTTTGTTCAAGGTGCGGAAAACACATTAGGTTCCATAAAAATTACTCGAAATCAAATCGAAAAATCATTTCTCCTTGAAGACTTAGGTGGAAACAGTGATGGAATCGTTCAGTTCAGTATTTATGCTATCTGGAAAGGGAAAGAAAATATTCGTATGCCAGAATTAAAAGAAAAAAGTATCCTAAAACCAACCGAAATTGCAACTCAAGTTGTAACAAAAAACAATTTTGAAAACCAAAAATCAGAATCAAAAAAACAATCAAAAGAATCGCAATCGAATAATAATTCATTGCAAAAAAATATAGAACCGTTAAAAGAATTTGAAGTCAAAAAAACAGAATTTCAAGAGTAATCAAAGTTTTTTCAAAAACCGCCAAAAAGGCCTTGACTGTATATAGTTAAGGTCTTTTTCATTTTCATATGCTTCTCTTTCGAATGAAATATTTCTATAAGCTATATTCCTGTTTCTAAATTGAATTAATCGATATAAAAATTCCAAAAAATACCAAATAAAAAAAGGGACAACAAGCATCTCTAACTGTTGTTTGATGTGAATTTTTTCATGATTAAGCAAGACTTCATTATCAGTGTCTTTTCTATATTTCAAAAAAACAAAAGGAAAAAAAGTAAATCCTCTAAAACCTTTTGGAATTAAATATCTTGAAACAATTATCAACATTTGTTATAAACTCTTTAAATTTGTAGCTATGAATGACCAAAATAACGAAAAAAAACCAATCGAAGGCGAAGATTATTATTTAACGCCCGAAGGTTATCGCTGTTTTACCGAAAAATACCATCTAAAACGTGGCTATTGTTGCAAAAGCGGTTGCCGACATTGTCCTTACGGATATGATAAAAAAACTGGCCAGATTAAAACTACTAACAAATAACCAAATCAACGAATTAACAACAAATGACTTTTCAAGAACAAATATTACAAGGAATTCCATCGGTTTTACCGAACCCAAAACCTTATGAAGTTGAAATAAATCATGCACCAAAGCGAAAAGAAATTCTTTCTGATGAGGAAAAAAAATTAGCATTAAAAAATGCTTTACGCTATTTTGAACCAAAGCATCATGCCGAATTAATTCCAGAATTCAAATCCGAATTAGAAACCTACGGAAGAATTTACATGTACCGTTTACGTCCTGAATATAAAATGTATGCAAGACCAATTTCAGAATATCCAGGAAAATGCGAGCAAGCGAAAGCTATAATGTTGATGATTCAAAATAATTTGGATTATGCCGTTGCACAACATCCACACGAACTAATCACTTATGGAGGAAATGGCGCCGTATTTTCAAATTGGGCACAGTATTTATTGACCATGAAATATTTGGCAGAAATGACCGAAGAGCAAACTTTAGCCATGTATTCGGGTCATCCAATGGGATTATTTCCTTCGCATAAAGAAGCTCCAAGAGTTGTGGTCACAAACGGAATGGTTATCCCTAACTACTCAAAACCAGATGATTGGGAGAAAATGAATGCGTTAGGAGTTTCTCAATACGGACAAATGACTGCCGGAAGTTACATGTACATCGGTCCACAAGGAATTGTACACGGAACTACAATAACGGTTTTAAACGGATTTAGAAAAATAAAAAAATCTCCAAAAGGTGGATTATTCGTAACTTCTGGATTAGGCGGAATGTCTGGCGCACAACCAAAAGCAG
>DAOLYL010000031.1:0-16951 GCA_035425765.1 Flavobacterium sp.
ACATATTTTTGAATAGCTCTTTTTAAAGGTCGAGCACCAAATTGTTTGTCAAAACCTTTTTCTGCAATAAATGCTTTTGCACTATCAGAAAGGTTTAAAGTATAACCTAATTCGGAAACACGAGCATATAATTTTTTCAACTCAATTTCGATAATCAGGTCAATATCATGTTTTTCTAGCGCGTTGAATACAATCACATCATCAATTCTATTTAAGAATTCTGGAGCAAAGGTTTTCTTAAGAGCATTTTCAATGATACTTTTCGAATTATCATCAGCTTGAGCCACTTTTGCTGCAGTTCCAAAACCAACACCTTGTCCAAAATCTTTCAGTTGACGTGCGCCAACATTAGAAGTCATGATGATAATTGTATTTTTAAAATCAATTTTTCTTCCTAAACTATCGGTTAAATAACCATCGTCTAAAACTTGCAACATCATATTAAAAACATCAGGATGTGCTTTTTCAATTTCGTCAAGAAGCACAACGCAATATGGTTTTCTTCTAACTTTTTCAGTCAATTGTCCGCCTTCTTCATAACCAACATATCCTGGAGGTGCGCCAATCAATCTAGAAATAGCAAATTTTTCCATGTATTCACTCATGTCGATACGGATTAAAGCATCTTCAGAATCGAATAATTCACGCGCAATCACTTTAGCTAATTGTGTTTTCCCAACACCAGTTTGACCTAAAAATATAAATGAACCAATTGGACGATTTGGATCTTTTAATCCTGCACGATTTCTTTGAATAGAACGAGCAATTTTAGTAACCGCTTCGTCTTGACCAATTACCTTTCCTTTTATTAATTCAGGTAAATGAGCCAATTTATTGCTTTCTGTTTGTGCAATTCGGTTAACTGGAATTCCAGTCATCATTGATACAACATCGGCAACATTGTCTTCGGTTACGCGAATACGGTTGTTTTTAGAATCTTCTTCCCATTGTTCTTGAGCAATAGCTAAGTCTTTTTCCAAACGCTTTTCGTCATCGCGAAGTTTTGCTGCTTCTTCATATTTTTGCTTCTTAACAACTGAATTTTTCAAATCACGAATTTCTTCCAATTGGCGTTCTAAATCCAAAATTTGCTTTGGAACGTCTATGTTGGTTATGTGAACTCTCGAACCAGCTTCGTCCAAAGCATCAATTGCTTTGTCTGGAAGGAATCGTTCCGACATGTATCTGTTTGTTAACTTCACACAAGCTTCAATAGCTTCTGGCGTATAAATTACGTTGTGGTGATCTTCGTATTTGTTTTTAATGTTATTCAGAATGGTAATCGTTTCTTCAACCGAAGTTGGTTCTACGATTACTTTTTGGAAACGTCTTTCTAAAGCACCATCTTTTTCGATATATTGACGGTATTCGTCTAAAGTTGTAGCACCAATACATTGAATTTCGCCTCTTGCTAAAGCAGGTTTGAACATGTTAGAAGCATCAAGCGAACCTGTTGCTCCACCAGCACCAACAATTGTGTGAATTTCATCTATAAAAAGAATAATATCATCATTTTTTTCAAGTTCGTTCATCACAGCTTTCATTCTTTCTTCGAATTGTCCACGATATTTTGTTCCAGCTACTAATGAAGCTAAATCAAGTGTAACAACACGTTTGTTGAAAAGAATTCTTGATACTTTCTTTTGGATAATTCGCAAAGCTAAACCTTCAGCAATAGCTGATTTTCCAACACCTGGTTCACCAATTAGTAATGGATTGTTCTTTTTTCTACGGCTAAGAATTTGAGAAACACGCTCAATTTCTTTTTCGCGACCAACAACTGGATCGAGTTTTCCTTCTTCGGCCATTTCGGTTAAATCACGACCAAAGTTATCTAAAACAGGTGTTTTTGATTTTTTATTGGTTTTATTGGCTGGATTATTGAAGTTTCCTTCTTTTAAGCTGTCATCTTGACTGGAATCATCATTATATGACTCGTTTTTTGGCAAATTATCCATAAAATCTTCTTCTTCGTTTGGTGTCATATTTATATATTGTTCTTTAACTAAACTATAGTCAATTTTCAGACGATGGAGTAGTTTGGTTGTAGGGTCGTTTTCGTTTCTCAAAATACATAAAAGCAAATGAGCTGTGCTGATAGAAGAGCTTTGAAAAACTTTTGCTTCAAGAAAAGTAGTTTTTAATGCGCGTTCTGCTTGACGAGTTAAATGAAGATTTTTTTTCTCATTACTAACTTCTACATTAGGACTAGCTGGACTTAAAATCTCTACTTTTTTTCTTAAATGCTCTAAATCTACAGAAAGATTATTCAATATCGTAATCGCTTTTCCGCTTCCATCTCTTAAAATTCCTAGCATCAGATGTTCTGTTCCAATAAAGTCATGCCCTAATCGTAGTGCTTCTTCTTTACTGTAAGTGATTACATCCTTGACTCTTGGTGAAAAATTATCATCCATAGCAATATAATTTTGTTAAGTAAATTTAACTAATTGAAATGATTAAATCAAAAACCATTCCTCTAAAATGTACTGTCAGCTAATTGACAAAAAAAAAGCCAATAATAAAAGTAGTGCAACAAGTATTTTATTAACCAAAAAAAGACCTCATTTTGTTAATAAATCGTTGAAATTTGTAAGCTAAAAACGGCTCCAAAAACTATAAATATTCTATATTAGCACGTTTTGAATTTAAACTAATTTTTTATTAATAATTTATAAAATATGTCTGACGGAGAAAAGTTAATTCCTATTAACATCGAAGATGAAATGAAATCAGCATACATCGATTATTCGATGTCTGTTATTGTCTCAAGAGCATTGCCTGACGTTCGTGATGGTTTAAAACCGGTTCACAGAAGAGTGTTATATGGAATGTATGATTTAGGAGTTTTTTCAAATAGAGCTCACAAGAAATCCGCAAGAATTGTTGGAGAAGTTTTGGGTAAATATCATCCACACGGCGATACATCTGTTTATGATGCTATGGTTCGTATGGCTCAAGAATGGAGTTTACGCTATTTATTAATTGACGGTCAAGGTAACTTTGGTTCGGTTGATGGCGATAGTCCAGCGGCAATGCGTTATACTGAAGCTAGAATGAAAAAAATGTCGGAAGACATTATGGCAGATATCGACAAAGAAACAGTTGATTTTAAACTAAATTTTGACGATACATTATATGAGCCAACGGTTATGCCAACTCGTGTTCCTACTTTATTAATTAACGGATCATCGGGAATTGCTGTTGGTATGGCTACAAACATGGCACCACACAATTTAACAGAAGTTATCGATGGAACAATGGCTTACATTGATAATAACGATATAGAAATTGACGAATTAATTACCATCATAAAAGCACCCGATTTTCCAACAGGTGGAATAATATATGGAATGGATGGTGTTCGTGAAGCATTCAAAACTGGTCGTGGAAGAATTGTTATTCGTGCCAAAGTAAGTTTTGAAGAATCTAACGGAAAAGAAGCAATTATCGTTTCTGAAATTCCATATCAAGTGAATAAGGCAGACATGATTAAAAAAACTGCCGATTTAATCAATGAAAAAAGAATAGAAGGTATTTCAAACATTCGTGACGAATCGGATAGAAATGGAATGCGAATCGTTTATGAATTAAAACGTGATGCCGTTCCAAACGTAGTTTTGAATACCTTATACAAATTCACTCAGCTTCAATCTTCTTTTAGTGTAAACAATATTGCATTGGTTAACGGAAGACCGCAAATGTTGAATGTGAAAGACTTAATTCATTATTTTGTTGAACACAGACACGATGTGGTTGTTAGACGTACACAATTTGAATTACGCAAAGCCGAAGAAAGAGCGCATATTTTAGAAGGTTTAATTATCGCTTCAGATAATATTGACGAAGTAATAGCATTAATTCGTTCATCAAAAGATGGTGACGAAGCGAGAACTAAATTAATTGAGCGTTTTACACTTTCTGAAATTCAAGCGCGTGCTATTGTTGAAATGCGTTTACGTCAATTAACTGGTCTTGAGCAAGATAAGTTAAGAGCTGAATATGAAGAAATTATGAAATTAATTCAACACTTGAAAGATTTATTAGCAAGCAAAGAATTAAGAATGGCTTTAATCAAAGAAGAGTTACTTGAAATTAAAGATAGATATGGCGATGCGCGTCGTTCTGTTATCGAATATTCTGGTGGCGATGTTAGTATTGAAGATTTAATTGCCGATGAAAATGTGGTTATTACTATTTCACACGCAGGTTATATTAAACGTACCAATCTTTCAGAGTATAAAACACAAAATCGTGGTGGTGTTGGACAAAAAAGTGCTGGAACAAGAGATCAAGATTTCTTAGAACACATGTATGTGGCAACAAACCATCAATATATGATGTTCTTCACTCAAAAAGGAAAATGTTTCTGGATGCGTGTTTATGAAATTCCGGAAGGAAGTAAAACCGCTAAAGGAAGAGCTTTGCAAAACTTGATTAACATCGAAAATGATGATAAAGTAAAAGCATTTATTTGTACGCAAGATTTAAAAGACAAAGATTACACCAATAGTCACAATCTTATTATGGTGACTAAAAAAGGTCAAGTGAAGAAAACGTCGTTAGACAAATATTCAAAACCAAGAGTAAACGGAGTTGCAGCAATTACCATTAAAGATGGCGATGAATTATTAGCAGCAGAACTTACAGATGGAAACAGCCACATTATGATTGCTGTTAAGTCAGGAAAAATGGTTCGTTTTGAAGAAAGTAAAACACGTCCAATGGGAAGAACAGCTTCTGGAGTTCGTGGAATTACCTTAAAAGATGAAACTGATGAAGTAATTGGTATGGTTTCTGTAAACGATATGGAAAGCGAAATTCTAGTTGTTGCAGAAAACGGTTATGGAAAACGCTCAAGCATCGACGAATATAGAATTACAAATCGTGGTGGAAAAGGTGTGAAAACCTTAAATATCACCGAAAAAACAGGTAAGTTAATCTCAATCAATTCTGTAACCGATGCTGATGATTTAATGATTATTAATAAATCTGGATTAACTATCAGAATGGCAGTTGAAGATTTACGTGTAATGGGAAGAGCAACACAAGGAGTGAAATTGATTAACATCAAAGGAAGCGACTCAATTGCAGCTGTTACCAAAGTAATGAAAGACGACGTTGCCGAAGTAGTTTTAGACGAAGATGGAAACGTTATCGAAGGTGAAGTTATCGAAAGAGTAAAACCAGTTTTAGAAATCCTTGAAGATGAAGGAACAACTGACGACGATGACGATGACGACATTGAAGAAGAAGAAATCGACGATGAAGAATCGGAAGACGAAGATGATGAATAATAATTAAAATTTACATTTATGAAAATAAAACACATTGTATTAGCTTCGGCAGTACTAGTTTCTGTTTCCTCTTTTGCGCAAAAAGATGAGTTAAAAAAGCTGAAAAAGATTTATGAAAAAACAGCGCCATCAATTAATGATGTTTCTGAATACAAAGCAACATTAAACACTTTACAACCTTTGGCTACAGCCGAAGCTGATGCTGTTTATTATGGATTTTATAAATCGATGTCACCTTTAGTAGAGATTTTATCTTTAGGAACATCAGCTACACCTGAAAAGAAAGCACAAATTGTTACTCCAAAAGTAGTTTCTGAAATTGAAAAAGGATTAAATGCTACTTTAGACTATGAGAAAAAAGTAGGTAAAAAAGTTTATACCGATGATATTTTAGCGAAAATTTCATTATTTAAACCGGAATTGTTAAATGCAGCAATTGCATTAGGCAATGCTAAAAGGTATAAGGAATCGGCTGATTTGTTATTTTCTGTTTATCAATTAGATAAAAAAGATGTAGATATTTTATTCTACGCTTCGGGTTATTCAATAAATGCTCAGGATTTTGACAAAGCTTTAGAATATTATAATGAATTAAAAAAACTGAATTATTCTGGAGAATTTACGGCTTATTATGCTACTAATAAAGCAACTAAAGTAGAAGAGTCTTTTGATAACAAAACAGTAAGAGATTTATCCGTTAATAATGCAAAAACTCATGATAAACCTCGTGAAGAAAAATCACCTTCTAAACGTGGTGAAATTTATAAAAATATAGCATTAATTTTAGTTCAAAAGGGTAAAACACAAGAAGCCATTTCAGCTGTTCAAGAAGCTAGAAAAATAAATCCTGAAGACGAATCACTATTACTAACTGAAATGGATTTGTATCTAAAAATGAATGATTTTGATACATATACAAAATTAGTAAACGAAGCATTAGCAAAAAATCCAAATAACGTGGATTTAGTTTTCAATTTAGGAGTTGTAGCTGCTAATGCTAATAAAGCTGATGAAGCTGAAAAACATTATAAAAGAGTAATTGAAATGGATCCAAATTATTTTAATGCTTATTTAAACCTCTCTGAATTGTTACTAAGAGGTGATGATAAATATGTTGAAGAAATGAATAAACTTGGAACATCTGAGAAAGACAATAAAAGATATACTGTTTTAAAAGCTGAGAGAGAAAAGAATTTTAAATCGGTTTTGCCTTATTTAGAAAAAGCTGTTGAATTAAAACCAACTGATGAACCAGCAAATAAAACATTGTTAAGTGTTTATAATGCTTTAGAAATGACAGATAAATACAAAGCTTTGAAAGCGAAACAATAATTAATTTTATTTTTTAAAAAAAACTCCGCAATTTGCGGAGTTTTTTTGTTTTTTAGAACTTTACTTTCACAACCATTACTTGACCTTTTCTTAGTAATGTAACTTCTTTTTCATCACCAGAATTCAGTTTTGCTAAACATTCCATATAAGTATAAACTTCTTTTATATTGCAATCTCCAATTTTAGTAATAACATCTCCAGCTTGAATTCCTGCCAACTGCGCAGGACGATTTTCGGTTACGCCATCAACATGTAGGCCATCACCATTATCCGTGTAATCAGGCATAATTCCTAAAGTAACTTTGTATTTTGGAACTATTTTTTCTGCGTTTATTTTAGTTTTTGTAAATTCAATAGTTTTCAAATCTGCAATCGAATTTGAAGTTCTAAAAACATAATTTACTATATTTTCTACACCATAATAATTGATTTTATCTTCATCATCACTTGGTTTGTGATAATCCGTATGAGTTCCAGTGAAGAAAAATAAAACTGGAATATCTTTCAAATAGAATGAAGTATGATCTGATGGTCCAATTCCGCCAGTTTCTTGTGTGATGTTAAATCCTGCGGGTTTATTTTTTTCAATAATTTCTGGGAATGAAGGAGAAGTTCCGGTTCCACCAATAACCAATGATTTTTTATCGTCAAGTCGTCCAATCATGTCCATGTTTATCATTGTTTCAACATTTGGATATAAATTTTTTAAAGTAGAAGCCATTTGTTTGGAACCAATCAAACCGTCTTCTTCGCCTGAAAATAAAGCAAAAATATAGTTAGCATTTTCCTTTGTTTTATTTTTAGAAAGCATTCTCGCTAGTTCTAAAACTCCTGCTACACCAGAAGCATTGTCATCTGCACCATTATGAATTTCACCTTCTGAATTCATTTTTGTTGAATGATTATGCTCATTCAAACCAAGATGGTCATAATGTGCTCCAATTACAATTGTTCTTTTTGCTCCGTTATCAAGATAACCGATGATGTTTGTTCCTTTATTTGCTTTACCTTTTGAAATAGTATCGTGAGGATTTAATCGAACATTATAATTGAATTCTTGTTTAAATGATTTGTTATATGGTTTTAATCCTAACTTTTTAAACTCTTTCTCAATATAATTTCCAGCTAACTTTTCTTCACTGGAACCAGTTAATCTTCCTTTTAATTCATCGGATGCTAAATAAGTAATGTGTTTTTTTAGATTGGCAACATTTGTATTTTCCGCTTCATCTGTTTCAACCCAATCAGCAATAAAAACATTGGTTTCTCTTGCCTTGTCTTGTTGACGATTACTCGAAAAAACTAATTTCTTACCATCTGGCGAGAACATTGGAAACGCATTGAATTCGCTTTCATAAGTGATTTGTTTTAATCCAGTTCCATCAGTATTAATCATATATAATTGAAAATCATAACCTCTAGTAGCATGATGATTAGAAGCGAAAATTATTTTTTTATCTGATGGATGAAAATATGGTGCCCAATTTGCTTTTCCTAAATTAGTTACTTGTTTCAAATCTGAACCGTCAATATTACAAGTAAAAAGTTCCATATTTGTTGGAGCTACAAGGTTTTGAGCTAACAAATCCTTATATTCTTTAATATCTTTTTCAGTTGTTGGTCGCGAAGCACGAAAAACTAATTTTTTACTATCATGCGAGAAAAAGCAACCACCATCATAACCAAGTCCAAATGTAACTTGCTTTAAATTTGAACCATCAATATCCATTGTCCAAAGTTCTAAATCGCCACTTCTGATACTTGTAAAAGCAATCTTTTTTCCATCGGGAGAAACTACTGCTTCGGCATCATAACCTGGAGAATTTGTCAATTGTTTAGTGATTTTTCCATCTAGACCAGCGATATAAATATCAAATTCGGGATAAACTGCCCAAAGATATTTTCCATCAGGAGATTTTGGTGGAGTAGGACAAACATGGCTAGCTTCGTGTGTTGAAGCATATAAAATATGTTTTCCATCTGGCATAAAATAAGAACAAGTTGTTCTTCCTTTTCCAGTAGAAATAAGTTTTAAACTGTTGAAGTCAACGTCTGGTTTTGTTACATCTAATGTATAAATTTGGTCACATGGAATTCCTTTATCATTGTTAGTAACTTGTAATGTTAACGATTTACTATCTGGACTAAAATACGCTTCAGCATTATCGCCACCAAAGGTTAATTTTTTTATGTTTCGAAGATTTTTTTCTTGACCAAAAACTATTGAAGTTGTAATAAAAATGGTTAATGAAAATAAATTTTTTAATTGCATAATTTTTATATTTTGAATTGTAAAAGTATAAAATGAAAGGAATTATTTTTATAAAAACTTGTTTAATATTGCTGATGTTGGTATCATGCAACTCTCTTTTTTGCCATACCATTTATACCTGTTTTTGGCAACAAAATCATAAAAGTAATTTCCAATAGCACCATTTGGTATAAAAAACGAAAGTATTTTGTGCCAAGTGTCAAGTTCACTAACGATTTTTTTTATTGCTTCGGCTTTATAGTAATAAGCGATGTTTGGTTCGTAGAGAATGATACTATCAATATTTCTATCTTGAATTCCAAGATGTTTTATTATTTTTTGCCCTAATTCGGATTGTAATGCTACAAATCGGAATATGTCATTTTTATCATGTTTAATGATGAATTGAACAGAGTTGTCGCAAAGATTGCATACGCCGTCAAAAAGAATTATTTTTTTATCAATGGGTAAATCTGTTATTTCCATTTTTGTCATGCTGAATTTATTTAAGTATTGGTTGTACAAATTCTAATTCCTCCATACTTACTTTTGAAGTGAAAATTCCATAGTTAACTACAACTTTATTTTTCTCAATTTTATCAATAGTTCCAACGGATTTTCCATCTATCATTCGAACTCTATCGCCAATTTTTAGAACAACTTTTGGTTTAATTAATTCTATTTCTTTCTTCTTTTTTTTAATTTCTATTTTCTTTTCTCTTATTTCTTCAACTTTAATTTTCACTTCTTCAATGACAATTTTTTGAATAATTTCTTTTTCCTTTTTTTCCTTAACAGTTGCTTTTTTTCTTTTGGAATTTTCGATTTCTACTATTTTTAAAAATTCGCCAATCAATACTTTTTTGTCTTTAGTATTAAAATATTTCTCGGCAATGTCATCTAGCTTTTGCCCAATATAAATCAATCGTTGATTAGAATCATAAAGTTCTTGATAACGTTCTAATTTATCTTGAATTTTAGCATTAATAGTTTCCATTTTTTTGCTTTCTTCACGAGCTTTAGTTTCTTCTTCTTTAAGATTTAGTGACGTTTTTTCCATTTTTGAACGTTCTTTTTGAAGTGTTGCAATGGTTTTATCAAAGCGAACTTTTCCACCTTCGATTTTCTTTTTTGCACGATTTATTAATCCGTATGGAATTCCATTTTTTTGTGCTACTTCAAAGGTGAATGAACTTCCGGCTTGACCCAAAATCAATTTATACATTGGTTCCAAGGATTTTTCATCAAAAAGCATATTAGCATTGGACGCAAAAGGCAATTCATTAGCTAAAATTTTTAGGTTGGAGTAGTGTGTCGTTATAATTCCAAATGCTTCTCTATGATAAAATTCTTCCAAGAAAGTTTCAGCCAAAGCACCACCAAGTTCTGGATCAGAACCAGTTCCAAATTCATCAATTAAGAAAAGCGTTTTAGAATTACATTTTTTTAAGAAATAATTCATGTTTTTCAATCGATAACTATACGTACTTAAATGATTTTCAATAGATTGATTATCTCCAATATCGGTAAGAATTCTATCGAATAAAAACGTTTCACTACGTTCGTGAACCGGAATTAAAATGCCACATTGAAGCATTAACTGCAATAATCCAACGGTTTTTAATGAAATGGTTTTTCCACCAGCATTTGGACCAGAAATGACTATAATTCTACTTTCATTATTTAATTCAATGGTTTGAGGAAATGTTTTTTCTTTCTTTTCTAAATTATTTAAGAATAGAATAGGATGGAAAGCATCTCTGAAAAAAAGACGTTTTTCTTCAATAATTGTTGGTAAAATACCATTTATTTTTCTTGCATACTTTGCTTTGGCAGCAATAACATCAATATCACTAAGAAATTCTTGGTACTGTTTTAAAAGTGCAACATGTGGACGAATTTCATTTGATAATTTTTTAAGAATTCGGGTAATTTCTTCTCGTTCTTCATATTCTAAATTATTCAATTCTCTTGAATATTTTAAGGTAGTTTCGGGTTCAATATAGGCAATGCTTCCAGTTTTTGAACTACCTAAAATGGAACCTTTTACTTTTCTACGATACATCGCCAAAACGGCCAACACTCTACGGTTTTCAACAAAACTTTCTTTAATGTCATCTAAATATCCAAGAGAATTGTATTGAGACATTGCCTGACCAAAACTTTGGTTCACTTTACCTCGAACAACACTCATGTCTCTGCGAATATTGATTAAATCAGGCGAAGCATTGTCTTTTATTTCACCATATTTATCAACAACTTCATCAATTTTTTGGATTATATATTTTGTATAGTCAACTTGGACTGCTTTTTCATTTAGCTTGGGATAATAGTCATTGAATTTTTTTAGAAAAAGCAATAAAACATTTACGGTTTCTGATAGTGTTGCAATTTTTCTAAAACTTCCAACCTCTAAGAAACTATCTTCAATGCTCAAAAATTTGATGTCATTAGTGATAGTATCAAATCCGTGATTTGGAATAGCGTTATTATTGGTAAAAGAGGATAAGTATTCCGAAGTTTGAAGCAAAGCATCTAGTAAAGTTTCTTTTTCTTTAAAAGGAACAATTTCCAATGCTTTTTGCCTTCCAATTTCCGTGTTACATCGTTCTGAAATGGTTTGTAAAACAGTTGTGAATTCTAAATCTTGAAGTGTTTTGTCTGTAATTGAAATCATTCAATGAATATTCTTTAGTTCATCAAAGTTACAAAGTATAGCAACCATATTGCAACAGAAAATGTTATTTTTGGTAAAAATTTATGAGATGTTTATAAAAATTAATTCTTCTTGGCAAAATTTACTTTCGGATGAGTTTGAAAAGGACTATTTCAAGGAGTTAATTATGGCTGTTGATGATGAATATAAAAATCATATTTGTTTTCCATCAAAGGAATTAATTTTTAGTGCTTTTAATCAATTTGATTTTGAAAATCTCAAAGTGATAATCATTGGTCAAGATCCATATCATGGTGAAGGTGAAGCTAATGGTTTGTGTTTTTCGGTCAACGATTCAATAAAAATCCCACCATCTTTAGTAAATATTTTTAAAGAAATAAATTCTGATTTTGGCACTATTTTTTTACCAACTTCGGGCAATTTAGAACGTTGGGCAAAACAAGGAATTTTACTTTTGAACGCAAGTTTAACCGTCAGAAAAGATATTCCAAATAGTCATAAACATTTGAAATGGAATGTATTCACGGATGCTGTGATTAAGATAATTTCTGATAAAAAGGAAAATGTAGTTTTTTTACTTTGGGGAAATTTTGCAATTCAAAAGGAGAAATTAATTGATTCTACAAAGCATAAAATTCTAAAATCGGGACATCCATCACCGATGAGCGCAAATCAAGGAAAATGGTTTGGAAATAAACATTTTAGTCAAACAAATGATTATTTGACAACAATTGGAAAAACTCAAATTGATTGGTGATTTCCTAATTTACATTAAAAATAAAATAACCATTATTGTCTAAGTTTGCTAGCGGACTATTAATGTTTAACGTTATTTCTTTTGTGTTATTAATTGAACGTAATTCTACGGAATTGTCAGAATCGCTATTATAACCAAAACTCATACGATAATTTCCTGAAGCAAGAAGCGGGAAACCAACATTATATTCATAGGTTTGGTCAGCAGAATTATATTCGCATAAACCATAAACGTAAGCACCATTTTGCGCACTTCCTTTATTAATTTGAAGTTGAGAATCGTTTACAAAAACTGTTTCCCATTCGGTTCCATTTATTCTTTTTTCAATGACATACGAAAAAGCATAATTTTCAGCATTTCCTGTCGTAGCAAATAAATCGAGCAAGCCAGTTTGTCCAACTTCAGCTTGAAATCTAGAAAAATCAGCATCAATATAGAGATAATCACCAACATTATAGTTGACAATTGGGCTAAAAGTCACCAAGTTTGTTGTAACATCAATAGTTTTATTGTTATAAAAACCATCATCGTTTATATCACAATTTGAAAATAAAAATGATACTAAAAGTACTATTATGTATTGTGTTTTTTTCATAACAAATTAATTAAAATCGGTATCCTAAATTAATTCCAACTCTCGATATTTTATCTGGACTTTTGTCCGTATTAGCAAAATTATATCCAAAACCAACAAGTAATTCTAGGGCAAAACTATCATTGAAATACATTTTATAACCTAAACCTGCACCAGCACCAAAATCTGTATAATCAGATATTTTTGTAGTATATGTTGCTGTTCCGCCATTTTCTTCTCTAACAATTTCCTTAAAATCTCCACCGTTATATGAACCAAATACTTCGGCAAAATAATAGCGAGTTTTACTTTTTGACAAAGCATATCTCACATAAGGATTGAATTCGTATTTTGGTAAATTATTTGTATAACCATCTTCAAAATCTTCGGTTAGTTTTTTACTATCAGAATAATTTACATTGATACCAACTGAAAAATCGTTAGCTAAAAATCGTTCATAGCTAATACTAGCTTTTGACGATAAAACCGCAGATAATACGTCAATTCTAAATTCGTTTTTTTTGCTAGAAATTGCACTTTCTTCTTGAGCATTTGCCAAACTAGTAATTAATAGTAAAGCAATAAGTATTTTTTTCATTCAAATCGTTTTTATGAATAGGCGAATATAATTAAATAATTGCGAATTATCAATTATTCTAAGGTTAACGCTCCAAGAATTTCTTCACTCATAAATGGTCCACCAGGAAATTTTGCTGTATAATCTAGGTTTAACCAAATATCACCACGTTCATCAATGTGATAATGAAGTGTATTGTTTTTTGTTTCTTTTGGAAAAAGGATTTTTTTAATCAAATAATTAATTGCCTCTAAATCAGTTTTGTTACCAATATAAATTTCAGGATAAATATGTCCTTTGGTGTGAATTAATCTTGGTGTTCCGCCGATGGAACGAATACAAGCAGCCATCAAAATAGAATGATCATCACAATCACCAGAAAGATAAGCTAGCGATTCTGTTGCTTTGGCTATATAATCGCTTCCTTTTGGATCACTAACATAATGCCATCGACTATTTATTTCTTTGAAAACAGCAAAACATTGAATAATGGTAAAATACTCATTATTAAATTCTTTTACATCTTTGAAATGCTTATTTGTAGCCATTATCGAAAAGTTTCTAACTTTTGGATTGTCATATTCAATGGCATTTAGGATTTTATATTTATTTGGAAAAGGTAATAATTTTGACACTATAATGTCTTGTGGATACGGATTGTCAGACATTGCATAAACCATCGAACGATAGTCTTCAAAAACACTATTGAAGCCATAACCACCAAATAGTGAGCCAATTATTAAAAATAAAAAATAGAGAACAACACTAATCAAAGTAAGTTTTCGTAATTTTTTTAAAATGAAATGAATTAGAAATATAATTAATAAAAAAAGAAAAATTCTATCCAATTGAAGTGACCATTTGATATCAATTAGATTTTGATGACAAATGATAAAAATTGGAATAGTGAAAAGCAAACTCAGAATAAAAATGATAATACTATCCCACGGACTGTCTATCCTAATTTTATCTTTGAGTTGCTGATAAGAAAGATTTCCAAATTTTATCATAGTGCTAAAGCAAAAAGCTATACAGCTTTTACGATTTCAGCAAAAGTACCTTTTTTATCTATAATTTTGAGGTCAAAGAGTTGATTTTGAATTTTGTTTAACACTTTTTCTGATAAAGGTTTTTGCGACCATTTTGTAAGCGATAACCATTCGTTTATATCTTCGATTTTTTGGTCAAATTTAGAAGCCAAAGTTCTATCAATACTTGGAATTTCTTTAAATTCGGAAGTTGTAGCGTTAATGATTTCCAAAATTCTGTTGATGGTTTGCGGATGTTTTTCTAAAACTTCATTTCTAACCGCAATTACAAAACATGGCCAAGGCGTTGGACAATCAGCTATTCGACGGAAAATTCCTTTGTCAACCAATGGTTTTGTCATAAATCGTTCCCACATAAAATAATCGGCTTTTCCAGAAGTTAATGCTTCAACTGCGCCATCAATCGTGTTTACAATTTCAAATTCAAGTTTTTCTGTGTTCCAATTTTCATTTTGTGCATTCACAAAAGCCATCAAATGTGAACCTGAACCCAAACGAGAAATCGCCGCTTTGGTATTTTCCAAATCGGAAAGTTTTTCAAAATTTGAATTTGCTGCTACGTGAATTCCCCAAATCAAAGGACTTTCTACATAAACTTGAACAATCGAACTTGGATTTCCGCCAACGATGTCTTTTACAATTCCTTCCGAAAGAATGACAGCAATATCGGTTTCGCCGTCGCGAAGCATTTGACACATTTTTCCAGTTCCTTCTGGAATGTCTGTCCATTGTAAATCGATGCCTTCGCTTTCAAATTCGCCATTTTCTATACAAAGTTGCCACGGAAGATTGAAATGTTCTGGAACGCCAGCTATTTTTATTGTTTTCATTTATTGGTATTAAGATTCGAGTATTAAGTATTAAGATTGTTCGGAGAGTTTTTGAATACTGACAACTGATTACTGAACACTTTTTTTCATTTGCCACCATTTCCAAGTTACGCCATTTTCATCGGGATAATTTTCCATGAAATTCATTCCCACTTTTTCTAAAACACGATTGGATGCAGCGTTTTCAGCATGTGTATAAGCGTTCATTTCTTGGATATTCATTTGGTTGAAACCATAATCAAGCCAAGCGATTGAAGCTTCGGTTGCAAATCCTTTTCCCCAAAATTTTGGGTTTAATCGATAACCATAATCATAGAAATTGGTATTTCCATTTTCAACATGGTCGTTTACAAATTTTATTCCTGTCCAACCAATGAACTCGTTGGTTTCTTTTAAAATGGTTGCAAATCGACCAATTTTATTGGTTTCATACTGTTTTTGAACCATTTCAATTATTTTGATGGTTTCTTCAATGTTTTGTGTTGGATTTTGCCAAAGATATTGGTGTACTTCGGCTTGATTATCCATAGCAAACATTTGGTCGGCATCAGAAAGTTCTAATGGACGAAGTAGTAATCGTTCTGTTTCGAGAATTAGGTTCATGGTTTACGGTTTTTAGCCCCGATAGAAGTGGAAATCCTTTTTATTGTTTTGAAGAAAAACGCACTTCGACAAGCTCAGTGTGACAAAACAATAAAAAGATTGCAACGGATAGCGGGAAATAGCTTCTGAAAAAATTATTCAGAAAGTTTTTGTAAAGTATAAGTAATTAGTTCATCTACAGCTTTGTATGGATCGGCGCTAAATGTTCCATTGGCACGATTGGCGATAATAGCATTCAACGACAAGCAATTGTGTCCAAGCAGTTTTCCTAGTCCATAAATGGCTGCGGTTTCCATTTCGAGATTGGTCATTTTTGTGCCTTCAAATTCGAATGCGTCCATTTTGCTGTTGAGTTCGCTGTCCTGAATTTCAAGTCGTAAAACGCGACCTTGTGGTCCATAAAATCCTCCAGCTGTTCCGGTGAAACCTTTGTGAAAACGCACGCTTTCGATTTTTTGTTCCAAAGTTTCTGAGCAGGAAATTACATAAGGTTGTCCTTTTCGTAAATCCCAATTGGTTTGATTTATGAATGCTTCTTCGAGGTTTTTTTCTGAAATTTCGTCAATTAAATAGGAGCGAAGCATGTTGTCTAATCCAACGGCATATTTGCTCATCACGAAACTATCGACAGGAATATTGGCTTGTAACGAACCTGAAGTTCCAATTCGGATGATGTTTAGCGAAGTTAAGTTTTCTTTTGGTTGACGAGTTTCAAGGTCAATATTGACCAAGGCATCGAGTTCGTTCATCACGATGTCAATGTTGTCAGGTCCAATTCCGGTTGACATTACGGTCATTCTTTTTCCTTTGTAGAAACCGGTTTGGGTTTTGAATTCACGTTTTTGAGTTGAAAATTCAATTTTTTCAAAAAATTGTGTGATTTTTTCCACTCGGTTTTGATCGCCTACGAAAATAATATCGTTAGCAATATGTTCGGGTTTTAGATTTAAGTGGTAAACACTTCCGTCTGGGTTTAATATTAATTCGGATGATTGTATCATTTT
>DAOLYL010000032.1:0-5897 GCA_035425765.1 Flavobacterium sp.
CGCACTTTTCCTTAAAACGATAAATAAAAAAACCACTCGATTGAGTGGTTTTTTTGTTTATCGAAAACAACTTAGAGTTATTTCTAAATTCAAGTTCGAGTATTTATAATTGTTTCGAGAAGCAAGAAAGACATTCTAACCTAACTTTTTTATGATTCGTTTGTTTGCTAAATCGTTTTCTATAAAGTACCTTTGCCAAAGTTTTCAAAAACAAAAAGAACACGGCATTGAGCGCTACTGCAAAACCATTTTCAATACAATCTATCGCTACTGATTTCAAAGAAATCACTAAAGCAGGTTTAGCTATTAGTGTACTTTTTTCCTCAATTGCAGGATATTTACTAGGAGTTCAAGACTACCAAGATTTAAATTGGATTACACTACTAATGCTCTCTGTTGGTGGATACTGCATGGTCGGAGCATCAAACGCCTACAATCAAGTTATAGAGAAAGACCTCGACGCACTAATGGACAGAACAAAAAATCGTCCAGTAGCATCAGGAAGAATGTCTTCCAATCGCGCTTTATTTATTGCAAGTATTTTGACAATAATAGGTTTGATATTATTATATCTAATCAATCCAAAGTCAGCAATGTTTGGAGCTATTTCCATTTTTCTCTACACAAGTATTTACACACCTTTAAAAACATACACACCACTATCCGTTTTCGTGGGTGCTTTTCCAGGAGCAATTCCATTTATGTTGGGTTGGGTTGCTGCCACAGACCATTTTGGAATTGAAGCGGGAACATTATTTCTTATCCAATTCTTTTGGCAATTTCCCCATTTTTGGGCAATCGGTTGGTTTTTGTATGACGACTACGCAAAAGCAGGTTTTTATATGCTTCCAACTGGAAAAAGAGACAATTCAACCGCACTACAAACTGTGTTATACTCATTTTGGTTACTAGTTGCTTCATTATTGCCAGCATTAGGATATACAGGACGATTATTTATTTCGCCAATTGCAGCAATACTCGTATTTTTGCTTGGCGTTTGGATGATTTTCTATGCTATCAAGCTATACCAACTCCGAACAGCCAAAGCAGCACGAACATTAATGTTAGTGAGTGTTTCCTATATCAGTTTATTACAAATAATTTATATAGTAGATAAATTTTTAAGATAGTTACTATGACAATGACAGCAGAAGAACACAAAGCAAGAACAGGAAGATCATACAAATTGATTTTGCTATTTGCTATGTTAAGCATGACAATGATGTTTGCAGGACTAACTAGTGCATTTGTAGTAAGCAAATCACGTGGAGATTGGATGGAAAATTTCCAATTGCCAACATCCTTTTATTTCAGTACAGTAGCAATAATTTTGTGTAGCATTACATTTCATTTAGCAAAAAAAGCAATCCAAAAAGACAGCCGAACCGCTACAACAGGTTTCCTAATTGCAACATTAGCACTTGGAATACTTTTTGTTCTGCTACAATTCAAAGGATTTGGAGAAATTGTTCAACAAGGATATTTCTTCACAGGACCAGAGAGTAATATAACAACAACATTCCTTTATGTAGTGACAGTAATGCATATGGCACACCTTGCAGGAGGAATTATTTCGCTTTTAATCATAATTTATAATCATTTTAAACAAAAATACAATTCAAGTCAAATACTTGGAATTGAGCTTGGTGCAATGTATTGGCACTTTCTTGATTTCTTATGGATTTATTTGTTTTTGTTTTTATATTTCTTTAAATAAGAAAAAAAATCTAAATTTGGGAACTTTTTAACGAATAACTTTTATGGGAGCTACAGTTACTACTGCAAATAAGACTGAAAACACTTGGGGTGGCGGAAACGAACCAATGGGAGCAAGTTATGGTAAATTAATGATGTGGTTTTTTATCGTATCAGATGCTTTAACATTCTCAGGATTCCTTGCTGCGTATGGTTTTTCAAGATTTAAATTTATAGACAATTGGCCAATCGCCGACGAAGTGTTTACTCACTTCCCGTTTCTGCATGGTGTTGAAGCACCAATGTACTACGTGGCATTGATGACATTCATTCTTATCTTTTCATCTGTTACAATGGTATTAGCGGTTGATGCTGGTCACCAAATGAAACAACGAAAAGTAGCTTTCTATATGCTTTTAACAATCATCGGAGGTTTAATTTTCGTTGGTTCACAAGCTTGGGAGTGGAAAAACTTTATCACTGGCGAGCACGGTGCAGTAGAAACCAAAGGAGGAAGCATACTTCAATTTGTAAATAAAGAAGGCGAAAGAGTAAAATTAGCTGATTTTGCAGCAACGCTTCACGAAGATAGAACACAACATAAAAGCAGTAACGGAGTTTGGTTTGACGAAGAGTCGGCTTTACCAACTTATTCAGTTGCTGAAGTACAAGCTGGTTTCAAAGCACATCCTGATTTATTAATCAGAACCGAAAAAATATACAGAGATACTGAAGAAGACAGAGCTAATACAGGTCTTGAAAAAGGACTAAACGTAAACAAAAAGAGAGAAATCTTAAACAGAGCCGAATCAGAAAGAATGCTTGCCAATGCTACATTAGTAGTAGAAGGAGCAAACCTAACACGTAACGAGTATGGAAGCAAACTATTTGCTGACTTCTTTTTCTTCATCACTGGTTTTCACGGTTTCCACGTATTCTCAGGAGTAATAATCAACATTATTATTTTCTTCAACGTATTGTTAGGAACATATGAAAAAAGAAGAAGCTACGAAATGGTTGAAAAAGTTGGACTATATTGGCACTTTGTTGACTTAGTTTGGGTATTCGTATTTACATTCTTCTACTTAGTTTAATTTTTGAAATAACATATTATTATGTCACAAGATAATCACACACACGAATCGCATACTAAAAAAATCTGGATTGTTTTTGGTATATTATCTATCGTAACGATAGTAGAAGTTTATTTAGGTATCATCAGACCAGACTTTTTGGTAATGAATGATTTCGTCTCAATGAACCTTCTAAACTGGGTTTTCATTATTCTAACGTTGTATAAAGCTTATAAAATTACATGGGCATTTATGCACATGGATGGCGAAAAAGCAAGTTTACGATGGGCAGTTGTTGCAACGGTTATTTTCTTAGTTTTATATTTACTATTTATACTTTTGGTTGAAGGAAATTACATTTATGAGATTTTTAAAAACTCTACCATTAAATGGAATTTTTAACACTATATTAATTCAAAAAAAGTCCCAATCTTATTGGGACTTTTTTTATTTTTGTACGACAATTTTTTTGAAGTCATTCCATGAAAAAAAATGCTGTTCTAATTACGCTCTTTATCCTTCCGCTAGTCGTTTATTTGTTTTTTGCAACAGGAGTTAACAGTTTCATGAAACTTCCTGTGCTAACAACTAATATTCCAAACATCAATCCATCTTGGACAACTCATAATGGTGAAAAAGTATCACTAGATAATAAAATAACTATACTAGGTTTTTCGGGTGAAGAAATTTTAAAGAACAGAGGAAACTATTTTCTCTTCAATCAAAAAATCTACAATAGAAACAGTCCTTTCAAAGATTTTCAAGTAGTATTCATTGCGCCCGAAGGAACAAAAGATTCTGTAAACATAATTTTGGATCGATTAAAAAAGCTTACCGATGTTTCTCGTTACCATTTCGTTTATGCAAAACCAAACGAAATCGAAGACTATTTCAAAAGCATGAAACTTCTCGGAACACTTGATGCTAATCATGGAACATCACGTGTTTATATTATCGATAAGAAAAGAAATCTTCGAGGTAGAAAAGGCAAAAGCGTTCAAGGAAAACCAGAATATAGAGAAGGATACAACATTCAATCTTCGGCCGAGTTGCACAACGAAATGACCGACGATGTAAAAATCATTCTAGCCGAATATCGTTTAGCACTAAAAAAGAATAATAATCGAAAAGATGCTTTCCGTGATAAAATATCAGAGGAAGTAGAAACCAATAAAGAGTAAAATGAAAAGCAAAGCATATATAGGCGTTTCACTAGTAATTTTAGTATTCGGAATTATTTTCATTCCAAAAATCATAGATAGGATAAAAAATGGAACCGTTGTACAAGGTGATAGGATAGATGCAGTATCTAATCATAAAAATAAAGACGTTGAAACAGGTTTAGTAAAAATTGGTCCAGCACCAAAGTTTGAGTTAATAAACCAAAACGGAAAAACCATTTCTAACAAAACGTATGAAGGAAAAGTGTATGTAGTAGAGTTTTTCTTCACAACTTGCCCAACTATTTGTCCAATCATGAATAAAAACATGATAACTATTCAAAATGAGTTTTTTGGTAATCCAAATTTCGGAATTGCATCCGTTTCGATTAATCCTGAAAATGACACGGCAGAAGTACTAAAAAAACACGCCGAAGATCTTGGTGTGAAATCAACTAACTGGCATTTTCTGACAGGTGATAAAAAATATATCTACGAAATAGCCAACAAAGGATTCAATCTTTATGCTGGTGAAAATAAAAATGTAAACGGTGGTTTCGAACACTCTGGATTATTTGCATTAATAGATAAAGAAGGAAACATCCGTTGTAGAAAAGACCAACATGGCAATCCAATTTTATACTACGACGGATTAGAACCAAAAGGTGTAAAAGCAATTATAGACGATATAAAAAAATTACTAAATGAGTAGTCAAGACAAAAATAGTTTAGAATACAGATTTAAAAACGCAATTGTAATAGTTTCAATTCTGATTCCAATTGTAGTAGCAATTTTGTTCAGTATAAAACTAAAAGACTTTGGGATTAACGTAGCGCCATTTTCGTTTCTACCACCAATCTATGCAACTATAAATGCAATTACAGCAGTTCTTTTAATCTTCGGAGTAATTGCCATCAAAAACGGAAACAGAGCAAGACACCAAAAGTTAATGACAGCTGCCATAGGATGTTCAGTAGCATTTTTAGTAATGTATGTTGCTTATCACCTAACAGCAGATTCAACTAAATTTGGCGATAGCAATCACGACGGAATTCTAAGCGATGCCGAAAAACTAGCCGTTGGTTCTATGAGATTAGTGTATTTCTTTATTCTAATTTCACACATCTTACTTTCAATTATCATCATTCCGCTAGTCTTATTCACTTATGTAAGAGCATTGGCTGAGCGTTTTGATAGACATAAAAAATTAGCCAAAATCACATTCCCAATTTGGTTATACGTAGCAATAACAGGCGTAGTAGTATATCTAATGATTTCACCTTATTATGCGAATTAAGTTAAAAGCCGAAAGGCAAAAATCAAAAGATAGTAGATACAAAGGAATTCTCTTTTTTCTTTTTTCTTTTCTCTTTTCTCTCGCAGCAAGTGCTCAATGTGCCATGTGTCGTGCATCCTTAGAAAGCAATGGCGATACTAAACAAGCAGAAGCAGTTAATGATGGTATTGTTTATCTAATGGCAATACCTTATATATTGGTTGGTTTATTGGGTTTTTTAATTTATAGAATGTATACAAGGAGGAAATAAGTTTATTCCATCCCATCAATCAAAACCTTCATTTTTCCAGTGGTTTTAATAAAAGCAATCATGGCTTTATCGGTCAATTCTACTTTTTCAAATTCAAAATCGTTCATCGTTCCGTTAACGAAAACACCTTTCATTGGCGAATAATTATTCAAATAAGGCAACATGCTTTTCTTACCTTCGTCCAAGTTTTCTTTGATAGAATAACGACAATTTTCCTGAATTTTTCTTAAAATTGTACCTTGCATCAGCCAGTTTGCTGTTTTGGTTAACAAACCTTTGGTGTTTAAAACATAATCCATCTGGTCGAAATAAATCTCTTTTGTAATCGCATTATAATTAGGAATTCCCGATAAGTAAATCGTTCCGTTAATGCTTCCACTCATGTCGAGCGCAATAATAATTTTGCTGTCTTTGTGCCAAA
>DAOLYL010000032.1:5997-16757 GCA_035425765.1 Flavobacterium sp.
ACATAAACTTCAATCGGAATAAGTTTAAACCAAGTTTGATATTGTTCGCTAGTTTGAAACGGCGTACTCATTTTCTCTAAAACATCCAAAACATAAGGTTTAAAATCAGATGTTTCATTAATAGCTTCATCGATTTTCTTCGCCATTTTAGATTTAAAAATGGATAATGTCGGATTGATAATATAGGTTATGGGAACATTTTTTCCGGCAACCGAAATCGTTGGGCTTTCACTCCATTCAAAATCTTCAATCTTAGAAACTGTATTCATTTTAAAATTGGACAACTTCACATCACTAATTAATGTAAATGTACCGTTCAAATTTATTTCTCTAGTATCATTCAATCCCATAAAATCAGTTCCATATTTGAATTTTGACCAAATTTTCAAAGGCAAAGTCGTTTGAATTTTTCCGTTTTTTTCAACAATTCGAATCGGAGCTGTTTTTGTAATCTTCATTTCCGTTTTATCATCGTTGATGTTTGTATCGTTATAAATCTCACCACTCAATGTTTTGTTCAATTGATGTTCAATCTCTTTTAGCGAAATTTCTAATGGCATACTAACAAATGATGTAGAAGTTTTATAAACCATTGGCGAATCATCACTTGGTTGTGGTTTCAACGCTTCTATTTTTTGAGTTGTTGAACATCTAGCAAAGAGTAGGATTGCAAAAAGCAAAATCAGTAATAACGAACTTATTTTCATAGGAATAAATAATTGTGCTCAAATTTATAAATAAAAATCTGTAACATTTTTAAAAAATAATAGTCTAAACAATAAGATTTTTGATATAATTATTTAACAAAAACTATACCTTTGTTATACGAAGTCTTAAAAGCTTTCTAACAGCCAAATTATGAAAAATAAAGCAACCTTTTTTTTCTTATTATTGCTTCTAACAGGTTTTGCTACTCAAGCACAAACCAAAAAGTGGACAATTCAAGAATGTGTTGATTATGCTTTGAAGAATAATATTTCGATAAAGCAATCCGAACTTGACTTAAAGATTTCAGATACTGAAAAATTAGAAGCCATTGGAAATTTTCTGCCAAACGTAACAGGTTCGGCTAGTTATGGTGTCAATACTGGAGCCAACATTAATCCAGCGACTAACCAGTTTGAAAACGAATCGTTTAGTTCTGCTTCGGCAAGCATAAATTCGGGAGTTAATTTGTTTAATGGTTTAGCCAATTGGAAAACTCTCCAAAGAGTGAAACTTAATAAACTAGCGAATACTTATAAATTGGATAAAATGAAAGACGATATTGCTCTTTCTGTTGCCAATTCTTATTTGCAAATTCTATTTAACAAAGAGCAACTAAAAGTATTAGTCAATCAAAATAAAATCACTAAAGAAAATATTGTTAGAACTAATGAGTTAATTGAAGCAGGAACAGTTCCGGCTGGCGATATTTATGAATTAAAAGCTACAGATGCAGCACAAGAACAACAAATCATCAATGCGGAAAACACTTTGTTGATTTCAAAATTAGGCTTAGCCCAAACACTTTTGCTAAAAGAATATGCGAGTTTTGATATAGCTACAGATGAAATGGATATTCCGCCAACAACTATTCTTCTGCAATCTCCTGAAGCTATAGCTACAAAAGCAAGAGAAGTTGTTAATGATTTAAAAATTGCCAATTCTAATCTTGATATTGCTAAAAAAGATGTTCAGCTTTCACGAACAGGTTATCTACCAACGCTTTCAGGTTTTATGGGTTATAATACACGTTGGTCACAAAGTATTCCAATTGGTTTTATAGATCAGCTTTCTATTTTTGATGGAACAAATGTTGGTTTGCAATTAAATGTGCCAATTTTAAACGGATTTGCAACTCGTGGTCGTGTGCAAAGAAGTAAAATCAATCAAGAACGAACTAAATTATCGTTAGACCAAGCAGAACTTGATTTAGAAAGAACAGTTTATCAAGCATATAATGATTTAAAAAATGCAAAATCGGCTTATGAAGCAGCACTAAAAACTGCCGAAGCACGTAAATTTGCACAAGAGTTTTCAAAAGAAAGATATAATGTTGGACTTTTGAACTCCTTTGATTACAGCCAAGCATTATTAACTTATGAAAATGCACAATCTGAAGTTTTAAGAACGAAATACGATTACATTTTTAAAATTAAATTACTAGAGTTTTATTTCGGAATACCAATCATACAAAAACAATAAGCCATGTCAAAAAAGAGAATATATTGGATAATAGGAATCGTAGTTGCATTAATTGCTGTACTCGTAATTCTAAAAAAGAACGGTAAAATTGGTAACAATGATGATGCTATCGAAATTGAAACTGCAGCTGTAAACGAAATTACAATTGTAGAAACTGTTTCTGCAACTGGAAAAATACAACCCGAAATAGAAGTAAAAATTTCTTCCGAAGTTTCTGGAGAAATTATCGCATTGCCAATTAAAGAAGGACAAGTGGTAAAAAAAGGTGATTTATTAGTAAAAATTAATCCCGATTTATATACCTCTGGATACAACAGAACTATTTCAAATCTTTCAGGAACAAAAGCTAGTTTAAGCCAAGCTGACGCTACTTTCAAAGAAGCAAAAGCAAGTTATGATAGAAGCAAAACGCTTTTCGACAAAGGAATTATTTCTCGTTCGGAATGGGATAAAGCTGTAGCTGTTTTTGAAGGTGCAAAAGCAACTAAAGAAAACGCTTATTATAACGTACAAAGTGCAAATGCAACAGTAAAAGAAGCAAAAGACAATCTCGGAAGAACAACCATTTATTCGCCAGCTGATGGAACTATTTCTTCTCTTGGAGTTGAATTAGGAGAAAGAGTTTTAGGAACACAACAAATGACTGGAACCGAAATTCTTCGTGTGGCAAATCTTAACAACATGGAAGTGGAAGTTGATGTAAACGAAAATGACATTGTAAAAGTAAGTATTGGCGATAGCACAAATATTGAAGTCGATGCTTATTTAAAAAAGAAATTTAAAGGAATTGTAACTAGTATTTCCAATTCGGCTAGCACGGCAACAACTGCTGATCAAGTGACAAATTTTAAAGTAAAAGTTAGAATTCTTAAAGAATCTTACCAAGATTTAATTGAAGGAAAACCAGCAACTTATTCGCCTTTTCGTCCTGGTATGACTGCAACGGTTGATATTATTACCAAAAGAAAAGAAAAGGTTATTGGTGTGCCAATTAGTTCTGTAGTAGTAAAATCAGATACTACAGCAACTAAAAAGTATGAAGCAAAAGAAGATGAAGAAGGTAAAGTAACTTCTAAAAGTGATAAAAAATACGAATGTGTTTTCGTAAAAGTTGGTGACAAAGCTAAAATCAGAATCATCAAAACCGGAATTCAAGACGATACTAATATAGAAGTAATTTCAGGATTGAAACAAGGCGATGTTGTCATCACTGGTCCATATACTACAGTTACAAAAGATTTAAATTCTGGAGACAAAGTCAAAGCAAAAAGCAATTCAGAAAAGAAAACAGACAAAAAGTAATGTCGTACATACTTAATTTGGAAACTGCAACTAAAAATTGTTCAGTGTCATTGGCTAAAGATGGCAAAACTATTTTCTGCAAAGAAATGGCGGAACAAGGATATTCTCATGCCGAAAAGTTACACGTTTTTATTGAAGAAATTCTGAAAGAAGCCAAAGTTGATTTATCCGAAATTAAAGCTGTTGCCGTGAGCAAAGGTCCAGGTTCTTATACTGGTTTGCGCATTGGCGTTTCGGCGGCAAAAGGTTTGTGTTATGCAGCTGGAATTCCGCTAATTGCTGTAGATACTTTAGCGGTTTTAGCCAATCAAGTTCAAGTTGCCGATGGTTTAATTATCCCGATGATTGATGCGAGAAGAATGGAAGTCTATAGTGCTGTTTTTGATGCTAGTCATAAAAAAACAAGCGAAGTAAAAGCCGAAATCCTTTCCCAGGAAAGTTATGATGCAACTTCTGAAAAAGTCTATTTTATTGGCGATTGTCAAGAAAAATGTAAAACGGTTTTAGTCAAAGATAATTTCAAGTTTTTATCCGAAATTGTTTTTCCTTCAGCCAATGAAATGAGCAAATTGAGCTTTGAAAAATTCCAAAACAACGACTTTGAAGATGTGGCTTATTTTGAGCCGTTTTATCTGAAAGATTTTATGTTGACGAAGTAATTATTCTCCCGAAACTTCTCTAACATAAGGTTGAATAACAATTCCAGCAGCATCAAAAGCAGTTTTGCAATTCTCTAAAACATCCGAAGTCATTGTGCCAAAATCACTATTGGTTGACCAAGGTCGAATGCCGATTTGAATTGCCGAATCGGTTAAGTTTTTTACAATAATGCTTGGCTCAGGAGTTTTCAATACCATTGGATGATTTTGCATTACTTGCATTACGATATCTTTAGCATTTTTGATATTCGTATCATACGAAAGTGAAAATGTCAAATCAGCTCTACGAAATCCTTGCTTTGAATGATTGATAATAATTCCGTTGGATAAAATTCCGTTTGGAATAAAAATCGTCAAGTTATTTGCTGTAATCAATTTGGTTACAAATATTTGAATTTCGCAAACGGTTCCGCTAACGTTTTGAAATTCAATAGTATCGTTTACTCGAAACGGTTTGAAAAGAATAATCAACATTCCGCCAGCAAAATTAGATAATGAACCTTGAAGTGAAAGTCCAATTGCCAAACCTGCTGCGCCAAGAATGGTAATAAAAGAAGAGGTTTCAATTCCTAATTTTGAAATAAAAGTTACAAAAAGTAAAAGTCGCATTGCCCAAAGCAAACTATCGGCTAAAAATTTAGATAAAGTTGGATCAACTTCTCGTCTAATCATCGTTTTTCTAACCAAACGATTAATTAATCGAATGGCATAAAGTCCAACAAAAAGGATAATAAATGCCGAAATTAATTTTGGAGAATAATCCAATAATAAATTGAAAAATTTATCCAAGTAAGCTTCAAAAGACTGAATATATAAAGTATGTTTCATTTTTAAGGTCATAAAAAATCCCGACGAATCGGGATTAAATTATTTGATGCAAAAATAATACTATTTTAGATTAATCCGCATTTTCATCAGCAGGTTTAACAATATCTTCTGCTTTTGTTTTTACTTCTTCTGCGGTTTCTGAAGCATCATCGGTAAACGAATTTACTTTTTCCTTAACACTAGCAACAGCACTTCCAGCAAATTCCTCAGCTTTATCGGCAAATTCGCTTGCTTTTTCTTTTACGGTTTCTACCGCATTTTCAATAGCTTCGGTTGCTTGCGGAACATATTCGCTTACTTTTTCTTTCGCTGTTTCGGCAAATTCTTCTACTTTTTCAATCATTGGCGCAGCAGCTTCTTTTGCATTTTCAATTGTTTCTTCGGCAAAAGTTTCAGCTTTATCAGCAAACTCGCTTACTTTTTCTTTGGACGAACCAAATAAGTTTTTAAAAAATCCTCCGATTCCCATAGTTGTAGTTTTTTAATTGATTAATAATAACAATATTACAAAAATTTATGATTGCTTTTTAAATCAAGTATAATTTCTTCTAAATTATCGGTTGGCTTTTGGCAAGCTCGATTTTGACATAAATGTAAAAGCGTTTCGTTTTCCATAAAACGATTGGTTAAAAACGGAAGCGAACTTTCTGTTTTACTTCCAGCAACAAGTATATTTGGAAAATAATGCTGATTGATTTTTGTTGCAAATTCAATAGCTTTTTCTCCACAAATAGCGATTTCTTTTTGCTCTTCGGAAAAGTTTAGTAACAAGTTTAACCAGTTTGAAAATGCCGATGGATAATCAATTGTTGGGATAATATGTTGCAACATTTGTTGGCTAATTTTTTCAAAATAAGGATTTTCAAAATGAATGCTTAGTTTAAACAAAACACTTGCCATTACTGAGTTTGCTGCTGGAATTACGTTGTCTTCTATTTCAAAATGTGGTGTAATCAAATCGCTGTCTTGACGAGAAGTAAACCTGAAAAATTGTTCTTTTTCGTCGTAAAAATAATCCAAACAATGATGCGCTAAATCTTTGGTATGATGTAACCATTTTTCATCAAAAGTGACTTCATATAACGAAATGAAAGCTTCCATGACATGAACATAATCTTCAAGATAACCATTGATTGTCGCTTTTCCGTTTTTATACGTTCGGAATAAATTTCCATCAGAATTTAAAAGTTTTTTAATGATGAAATTGGCGTTTTGCAATGCGATTTTCAAATACTTTTCGTCATTCAAAGCTTTGTACGCATCCACAAAACCTTTGAGCATTATGGCATTCCACGATGTTAAGCATTTATCGTCCAATCTTGGTTTGCTTCTTTTTTCTCTTTCGAAATAGAGTTTTTGTTCCCACGATTTTTTCTTTTGTTCCAAGGTTTCAATGGCGATATTTTGCTGTTTTGCAATTTGTTCCAATGATTGGTTTTGGATTAAAACATAATTTTCGTGTTCCCAAAATCCAAATTCATTAACATTAAAAACTTCTGAAAATAATTCGAAATCTTCTTGCAAAATGGCTTGAAGTTCCGGTTTTGTCCAAACGTAAAATGCGCCTTCTTCCAGATGATTTTCGGCGTTTAAACTATCAGCATCGAGTGCAGAATAAAAACTTCCTTCGGTTGTTAGCCATTCTTTTTCAACGAAATTCAAGGTTTTTTCGATGACTTCTTTATAGAGATTGTTTTTGGTCAATTTATACGCATTGGCATATAGTGAAACCAATTGACCGTTGTCATAAAGCATTTTTTCAAAATGTGGAACGTGCCATTTCATATCAACGGAATAGCGTGAAAATCCGCCATCAACAGTGTCGAATAATCCACCGTAAGCCATTTTGGTCAATGTTAAATTTACAAATTCGAAAAGTTTTTGATTGTTGGTTTGATAACCATAACGAAGCAAAAATTCATAATTGTTTGGCATCATAAATTTTGGTGCTCGAGCCATTCCGCCAAAATCCCAATCGAAGCTTTTTTGCCATTTTTCGATTAGTTTTTCAAGAATTTCAAAGTTGAAATCGGTTGTGGTTTCGGTTTTTGGAATAATGCTAATGGATTGTAATCCTTCGTGTAATTTTTCGGCATAATCCAGAATGGTTTCAGGATTTTGAATGTAAATTTCCTGAAGTTTTTCGAGTGAATTGATCCATTCGTTTTTTCTAAAATACGTTCCACCCCAAATTGGTCTTCCGTCGGGTAAAGCGACAACGTTCATTGGCCAACCGCCGCGACCAGTCATTATTTGAACGGCTTTCATATAAACGGCATCGATGTCTGGTCGTTCTTCGCGATCGATTTTGATGTTGATGAAATGTGCATTCATGACGGAAGCTACTTCTTCGTTTTCAAAACTTTCGTGTTCCATAACATGACACCAATGGCAAGCTGAATAACCAATGCTGATGAGGATTAGTTTGTTTTCTTTTTTGGCTAAAGCCAAAGTTTTTTCGTTCCACGCTTTCCAATGTACTGGATTATTGGCGTGTTGTAATAGATAAGGACTGGTTTCTAAATTTAGCTCGTTCATTGTTGTGGTTTAGCCCAGATTGAAGCAAGTATCCTTTTTTTTATAACTAGACATCTCGACTGCGCTCGATGTGACAAAAAAAAGATACTGCGGAAAGCTGGAAATAGCTCCTAGAAAAATAAAAAAAGCGCCATGGTTTATGACGCTTGGTTTGAATTTTTATAATTTATTCGATTTCAAAAGTCAATTTTAGGTTAACTCGGTATTCGGTAACTTTTCCGTCTTTTACGGCTGCGCTATGTTCTTGCACATAAACGGAACGGATATTTTTTAGTGATTTTGCGGCTTGTGAAACTGCAATTTGTGTAGCATCTTCCCAACTTTTTGGTGAACTTGCTAGGACTTCGATAACTTTTAATACTGCCATGATTTTAAATTTAAAATGAAGTATAAAGTTACAAAAAATTATCCATTTAATGCTTCAACGATAATATCTTTATCATTTAGCATGTCTTTTAGCATATTTTCAATACCGTTTTTTAGTGTGAATGTTGATGATGGACAACCGTTACATGAACCTTGAAGCACTACTTTAACACGCTTTTCTTTTTCATCAAAAGAATCAAAAAGGATGTTTCCACCATCAGCAGCAACTGCAGGTTTCACATATTCTTCGAGAATGTTGATGATTTGTTGCGAAGTGGTGTCAAGATTATCAAAATTTTTGATTTGTTGTTTCTCTTGCTTTTCGTCATTAACTACTAAAGTTTCGTCTATAACTGTTCCGCCGTTTTCGATAAATTGTTTGATGAAAGTTCGTAATTCGAGCGTAATTTCATCCCAAGAAATACTGTCATATTTTGTTATAGAAATATAGTTTTCGGTTATGAAAATCTCTTTAACAAAATGAAATTTGAATAATTCTTGTGCTAGTGGTGAAGCTTTAGTATCGTCAATATTTTTGAATTCTACGGCAGTTTTTGTTAGAGCTTTGTTGACTACAAATTTTAATGACGCAGGATTTGGAGTTGTTTCGCCATAGACAGAAATGGGTTGTTTTTTTGTTGGGTTTTCTGAAGGCAGAACGATGATGCCACCATCTGCAACATATTCTTCAATTTGTTCAGCAACAGCATCTTGTACATCTGACCATTCAACAATACTAAATCGTTCAACAGCAATAAAATTTCCAGAAATGTAAACGGTTTTTACAAACGGAAGGTAGAAAAGTTGTTGGGCTAAAGGGGAATTTTTAGCTTCGTCAATGTTCTTAAATTCGAAATTTTCGTTTTGAGTGATGAAATCGGGGAATTCAAATTTAATTATTGTTGGGTTTTGGGTTTCTTTTATAGAGATTTTCATTTGTATTGTATATTTTTTTGCAAATTTAACAAAGTTATTTTCTATGAATACTTATATTTGGGCTTTTAAACAAATTATTAACATTTGAGGAGCAAATCTGGTTTTTAAGTTCTTCACAATCTAGATATATGAAAAGAATTTTACTCCTTTTTTTGTTTTTTATATTTACAAATTCATTTGCTCAACCAATAACGGTTAATACTACTACATATACAGTTCCTCAATTAGTTCAAGATGTTTTATTTGGTAATGGAACTGCAGGTTCATCATGTGTTGGAACAATTGAAAATATTTCTTGGAAAACAGGAAGTGGTTCCAGTAATGGTACTACTTTTAATTCCTCAAACGGTATAGGATATTTTACAAATACTAATCCAAATTTCCCTATCGCTAATGGAGTTATTTTGAGTACTGGAACTGTTAATACTGCGCCAGGACCAAATAATAATACGCAAAGTAACGGAAATGTTGCTTGGACTGGAGATGCTGATTTGTTTGACTATATGTTTGATATTGGTATAGTTGATAATACTAATGATTATAATAATGCAACGGTTCTTGAGTTTGATTTTGTTCCTTTAACTGATGAAATGAGTTTTGATTTCTTATTCGCATCTGAGGAATATGGAGATTTTCAATGTAACTATTCTGATGCTTTTGCTTTTTTCTTGACTAATACTACAGTAGGAACTCCAGCAATAAACTTAGCGTTAGTTCCAAATACTACTATTCCAATTTCAGTAACTACAATTAGAGATGATACTGGTTTGCCAACATGTGATGAAGCTAATCCATCCTATTTTGGGTTTAACAATCAAGGCGGAAATGCAGGAAGTGCTGCTATAAATTTTAATGGTCAAACAAAATTAATGACCGCAACTTCTCCGGTTATTCCTGGAAATACTTATCATATTAAATTGGTAATTGCGGATTTAGATGATCAAAGTTGGGATTCTGCTGTTTTCCTTGGTGGAGGAAGTTTTAGTATTGGAACTCTTAGTATTGCTGAACCTGGAGATATAGATGGATTAAGTGATTTAACAATTGCTGACGGGACAGCTCTTTGTGGTAGTTCTTCAATAGCAATTCAAGCAGGAGCAATTACAATCCCAGGAGTTACTTACAATTGGTATCTGGACGGCGGTATAATTTCTGGAGCAAATACTAATGTTTATACTATTGATGAGCCAGGTATCTATGATGTGGAAATTAATTATCCTGGTGGATGCCAGCAAACCGATTCGTTGGTTGTTGAATTTTATCCTGATTTAACTTTAGTGACGCCAAGCGATATTATACAATGTACTCAACCTTTTGACGTAAATGAGAATGAAAATTTGATTTTAAACGGAAATTCTGGTAATGTTTCTTATCATTATACGCTTGCTGGAGCACAACAGTCATCAGATTATATTTTAAATCCAAATTCATATAATGGATTAAATGGGAACACTGTTTATGTTGCTGTTGAAGACGATAATACTGGTTGTATAACTGTTATTGATTTTGATTTGATTTCTGACCCAACGTTATGTATTCCGCCTGTTATTCCAGTAACTCCAACAGATTTAGCTTTGTGTGAAGCTACTAATGGAAGTAGCTCGGCAATTTTTAATTTTACTTCCCAAGTAGGTGTTGCTTATGGAACTTACAGTGTTACAGATTATACTTTAACTTTCCATACTTCTCAAATTGATGCGGATTCTGGAAATAATCCAATTAGTCCAATAAATTCTTTTCCGGGAAATAATAATCAAGAAGTTTATATTCGATTAGAAGATAATGCAAATCCAACTGCTTATGGGACAACAAGTTTTACATTGTTTGTTAATTCTTTGCCAACCGTTTCCATCACCAGCGATTCCCCAACGTGTACAGGAACATCAGCAACGATAACATTTACAGGAACACCAGATTCAACAGTTACGTTCAACTACGATTCAA
>DAOLYL010000033.1:0-1147 GCA_035425765.1 Flavobacterium sp.
ATGCACGAAGCAATGGAAAGAGCTCGTCGTGGTGATGGACCAACTTTCTTAGAAATGAAAACCTACCGTTACAGAGGTCATTCGATGTCGGATGCACAATTATATCGATCAAAAGACGAAGTTGATGAGTATAGAAAAATTGATCCAATTACTCAGGTTTTGGATGTCATCAAAGAAAACAAATATGCTACCGATGCGGAAATTGAAGCTATTGACGAAAGAGTAAAAGATTTAGTAGAAGAATGCGCAACATTTGCCGAAGAATCTCCTTTCCCAGAAGCACAACAATTGTATGACGTAGTTTACGAACAAGAAAATTATCCTTTCATTCCTCATAGACTATAATTATGGCAACAAAAATAACAATGCCGCGTTTAAGCGATACGATGACGGAAGGAACTGTTGCAACTTGGTTGAAAAAAGTAGGTGACAAGATTTCGGAAGGCGATATTTTAGCAGAAATTGAAACTGATAAAGCAACTATGGAATTTGAATCATTCAATTCGGGTACTTTATTATATATAGGAATAAACGAAGGCGAAACAGCTGCGGTAGATTCACTTCTTGCTATCATTGGAAAAGAAGGCGAAGATATTTCAGGATTAATTTCTGGAACAGCTACAGAAGCAAAATCTGAAACTGCTGAGCCAGTCGTAGAAGAAAAAATTTCGACACAATCTTCTTCAACTGACAACAGTCAACCGACTACTTTACCAAAAGGTGTTGTAGTAGTTACAATGCCACGTTTAAGCGATACAATGACCGAAGGAACTGTTGCGACTTGGTTGAAAAAAGTAGGCGATAAAGTTTCGGAAGGCGATATTTTAGCAGAAATCGAAACCGATAAAGCTACAATGGAATTTGAATCGTTTAATGCTGGAACACTTTTGTTCATTGGAATAAACGAAGGACAATCAGCACCAGTTGATAGCGTTTTAGCTATTATTGGTCCAGCAGGAACAGATATTACAGGAATTGCAGAAAACTATAAAAAAGGTGAACCAACTTCACCAAAAGAAGAAAAACCAGTTGCGCAAACTGAAGCTACTTCCAACTCCCAACTTCCAACTTCCAACTCTGAAAATGGCGGAAGAATTTTTGCTTCACCATTAGCTAAACAAATAGCAAAAGACAAAGGAATTAATCT
>DAOLYL010000033.1:1247-10954 GCA_035425765.1 Flavobacterium sp.
ATGGACGAAGCAATGAAATCTCGCGCTACTATCAACTCAATTCCTGATACAAAAGTTTCTTTCAACGATATGGTAATCAAAGCTTGTGCGATGGCATTGAAAAAACATCCAAAAGTAAATTCACAATGGAAAGAAGATGCAATTACTATCAATCATCATGTGAATGTTGGTGTAGCAGTAGCTGTTGAAGACGGATTAGTTGTTCCAGTTTTACGTTTTACAGACCAAATGAGCTTATCTCAAATTGGTGGAAATGTAAAAGATTTAGCCGGAAAAGCTAAAAACAAAAAATTACAACCAGCCGAAATGGATGGAAGTACATTTACTGTTTCTAACTTAGGAATGTTCGGAATTCAATCATTTACTTCTATCATTAATCAGCCAAATTCTGCTATTATTTCTGTTGGAGCAATTGAAGAAAAACCAGTAGTTAAAAATGGTCAGATTGTTGTTGGAAACACAATGGTGTTAACCTTAGCTTGCGATCACAGAACAGTTGATGGCGCAACCGGAGCACAATTTTTACAAACACTAAGACAGTATTTGGAAAATCCGGTGACGATGTTAGCGTAAATAAAATTAAAATTAATATTATAAAAACCCAATTAAAATTTAATTGGGTTTTTTTGTACATTAGCTTAATGATGCTGAAAATAGCATTACTTAAAAAATAAAAAACTATGGGAATTTTTTCTGCCTTGTTAGGAAATGCAGGTTCGGTAAATCAAGAAGATTTAATCAAACAATATGGACAACTTTTAATTGATGGCGAAACAGTAGAATTAGGTTTTAAATTGATTAGAGATACATTTATCTTTACTTCAAAACGATTAATTTTAATTGAAAAACAAGGTATTACAGGTTCAAAAGTGGAATACAAATCGATTGCTTACAAAAGTATTACACGATTTAGTATTGAAACTGCAGGAACATTTGAACTTGATGCCGAGTTGAAAATTTGGGTTTCTAGTGAACTAAATCCTAGTGTTGTAAAACAGTTTAATAGGTCGGTTAATGTATATGATGTACAGAAAGTTTTAGCATATCATATTCTTTAGATTTGATAAATTTTCCCACTACTGTGATCTTTTTTTGCGCCTGTAACACTGCTTAAAACATTGACTTCTTTTCGGAGTTTTAAAACGCCAAGCAAAGCAAAAATCAAAGCTTCTTTGTATTCTAACGTTTTTGCATCGGGAACAACCAGATTCATTTCGGGTAAATAATTTTGCATGGATTCAAGCAGAAATTCATTGTACGTTCCGCCGCCAGTAATGAGCATTTTTCCGCTTCTTTCGGGTAATGCAAAAGCGATTTGTTTGGCAATATGTTTTGTAAAAGTGTGCATTTTGTCTTCGGTGCTAATTTCATAACTTTCCATCAACGGAAGAACAATCGTTTTTACAAATTCAAATCCCAATGATTTTGGAAACGATTTTTGATAGTACGATAACGCATCCAGTTCTTCTAAAAGATTGAGGTCAGTTTCGCCACTTCGGGCAATTTTTCCTTTATCATCATAAGCAAAACCTAATGTATTGGCATAAAAATTTAAAACGGTATTGACAGGCGAAATATCAAAAGCAATTCGTTTTTCGTTTTGTTCAAATGAAATATTAGAAAATCCACCTAAATTCAAGCAATAATCATATTCGGAAAACAGAATTCTATCGCCAATTGGAACCAACGGCGCACCTTGTCCACCAAGTTTTACGTCTTGAACTCTGAAATCGCAAACAACCGTTACGCCTATTATTTCAGCAATTTCTGGAAGATTTCCTATTTGAAGTGTGAACCCGTTTTGAGGTTGATGCAAAATAGTATGACCATGACTACAAACGGCATCAAGATTGGTTAATTTGTTTTTTTGGATAAATGATTTGATACAATTTCCCAGCAAAACAGTATAATCTTCGTTGAGCTTTTCTAATTCAGTTGCAGAAAAATCAACAGCGATTTTTAGTTTTTCTAACCATTCAGAAGTATATTCAACGGTTTCACAGTCAAGTATTTCATATTTCCAGTTCTTATTTTCTCTACTAAAATGAATGTGTGCCAAATCAATACCGTCAAGTGATGTACCCGACATAACTCCTAATATACTGTAGCTTTCTTTAAACATGTTCTAAATTTACGAAATCGTTTGAAATTTTAACTTTTATATCCTATTTTTGCCCATCAAAAATAAAGAAACAACCATCATAATCAATACAAACTATGGATTTTAATTTAACCGAAGAACAACAAATGATTCAACAAGCTGCTAGAGATTTTGCTCAAGCGGAATTGTTGCCAGGCGTTATTGAAAGAGACGAACATTCTAAATTTCCAACAGAACAAGTCAAAATGATGGGTGAACTTGGGTTTTTAGGAATGATGGTTGATCCAAAATATGGTGGCGCAGGTTTAGATAGCGTTTCTTATGTTTTAGCAATGACCGAAATCGCAAAAGTTGACGCTTCGGCTGCCGTAATTATGTCGGTAAACAACTCTTTGGTTTGTGCTGGAATGGAAAAATATTGTTCGGAAGAGCAAAAAATGAAATACTTAGTTCCGTTGGCTAAAGGTGAAGTTATTGGTGCTTTTTGTTTGTCGGAACCAGAAGCTGGAAGTGATGCAACTTCGCAAAAAACAACTGCTATCGACAAAGGTGATTATTATTTGTTAAACGGAACAAAAAACTGGATTACCAATGGCGCAACGGCTTCGACCTATTTAGTTATTGCACAAACCGATGTAGAAAAAGGTCATAAAGGAATTAATGCTTTTATTGTTGAAAAAGGTTGGGAAGGTTTTGATATTGGTCCAAAAGAAAAGAAAATGGGAATTCGCGGAAGTGATACACATTCGTTGATGTTTACTGACGTGAAAGTTCCAAAAGAAAACAGAATTGGTGCTGATGGATTTGGATTTTCATTTGCTATGAATGTATTAAACGGCGGAAGAATTGGAATTGCTTCTCAAGCTTTGGGAATTGCAACTGGCGCTTATGAATTAGGTTTGAAATATTCTAAAGAAAGAAAAGCATTTGGAAAAGAAATATTCAATCATCAAGCAATTGCATTCAAATTAGCCGATATGTTTGTAAAAGTTACAGCGGCAAAATTATTAGTAATGAAAGCTGCTGCTGAAAAAGATGAAGGAAAAGATATTGCACATTCTGGTGCAATGGCAAAATTATATGCGTCAGAAATTGCATTGGAAGTAGCTAATGAAGCAGTTCAAATTCATGGAGGAAATGGCTACGTAGCTGAATATCATGTAGAACGAATGATGCGTGATTCTAAAATTACTCAAATCTATGAAGGAACTTCTGAAATTCAACGTATTGTAATTTCTAGAGGATTGACTTTATAAAAAAATAAATTACTTATTATTGAAACCCTTTCTTTTTTTAATGGAAAGGGTTTTGTTTTTTTAATACTTTTACTAAAGATTTTATCTTTATGTACGACGAATTAAAATATTGGTATTTGCGTGACCATAAATTGTTTTGGACATTGAGTATGTCGCAAATCAAGCAGTTGTGTATTATTACGGGTTTCAAAAAAGCCAACAAAGGCGATATTATTTATTTTTCATCGTCGGATGTGCCGCGCATTTATTTGTTGAAAAAAGGAAACATCAAAATAGTTTCTGTGGATGAAGAAGGTAATGAAACCATTAAAGAAATTCTTCAAAAAGGCGATTTATTTGGCGAATTGTCGTTAGAAAACGATGGCGACGTCAATGAATATGCTAAGGTTTTAACCGATGAAGTTTCTATTTGTAGCTTTTTATTATCTGATTTTGAAGATTTATTAGTTCGAAATCCATCATTGGCTTTGTCTTATACCAAATTTGTTGGACTGAAAATGAAACGTTTTAAGAATAATTATTCCAATTTGGTTTCCAAAGACGCAAGAACCAGATTGATTTCATTTATAAAAGATTGGGCAGAACGCGAAGGAATTCAGGAAGGAAAAAAATATACGATTAGTAATTATTTAACCCAAACCGACATCGCTCAAATCATTTGTACTTCTAGGCAAACCGCCACTTTATTGTTAAATGAATTGGAAGAAAAAAATCTTATTTACTACAACAGAAAAGAAATTATTATTGAGGATATCAGTAAATTATAGTTTTCTTTCTCCTTTTGTAAAGTAGCCGACAAAACTCAAACAGGTCATTTTTTAAGTTTGTGTCAATAAAAAGATACAGCTATGAAAAAACTAATTTTTATTTTATCGATTTTGGTTCTTTTTTCTTGTGAAGAAGAAGGAATTCTAACTAAAAATGTAGAACAAGTTCCAGTTGATGAAGAGCTTGCAGTACTAAAATACAGTGGTACTTTTGAAACTACTTCGGGAATTTCGGGTGAAGGAAAAACAAAAATTTTTCTCGAAGGAAATCAATACAAATTAATTCTCGAAGACTATTCTATTGAAAATGGACCTGATTTGAAAGTCTATCTTTCCAAGTCAAATTCTCCCGATGATTTTGTAAATCTGGGCAACCTAAATCCAAGTGCAACTTATTTGATACCATCATCGGTTAATATGACCGAATATCCATTTGTTTTAATTCATTGTCAGCAGTATAACCATCTTTTTGCCATAGCGCAGTTAGTTCAAAACTAGTAAAATGAAAACACTAAAATTTGGAATTGTACTATTTTTTGCAACCTCGTTTTTACATGCGCAAGGTTGTAGCGATGCAGGAATTTGTTCTATTGGAAAAGCATTTCAAGAAGAAACAAAAACGTTTAAAAACAGTTTTGAAATCAATTCAATACTTGGTCAAGGCGATGGAAATGTGTCCATTTTTACACAAACGCTATCTTATACTAGAAAATTTACCGACAAATTTTCTTTGGGTTCGCGAGTTACTTATAATCTTGCTAACGGCGATTTTGGAACTCGTGGTCAGTTTGGCGATGCTTATTTGATTGGGAATTATCAGTTTAAAGAAACAAATAACAAGCAATGGAGTGTTTTGTTGGGCTGGAAATTTCCTTTCACAACAGCCAATGCAAAGATTAACAATATTTCATTGCCAATGGATTATCAAGCGAGTTTGGGAACTTTTGATTTGTTTCTTGGAACAAATTTGAATTACAAAGCATGGGATTTTAATTTAGCTATTCAAATCCCGGTGTTCAATAACAACAAAAACTCCTATTTTGATGAACTTTCTGTTTCCGATGATTTTCCTACTACGAATTTATTTGAAAGAAAATCGGATGCACTTTTTAGAACGATTTATACCTTAAAAACAGCCAATAACAAGTTTTTATTCAAGCCAAATGTTTTATTTATTTATCATTTAGGCGAAGATACTTTTGAAAATCAGTTTAGCAATAGAGAAACAATCAAAGGTTCGGACGGATTAACCATCAACGGAAACTTAATTGGTATTTACAACATCAACTCAAAAAACAGTATTGAACTTTCTGTGGCAACACCTTTTGTTGTTAGAGATATTCGTCCGGATGGATTGACTAGAAGCTTTGTTTTAGGATTGAATTATCGCGTTTTATTTTAAAAAAATGTACTTATGAAAAAATCACTTTTAATTTTATTTGTTCTTTTGTTTTCGACAACGGTATTTTCTCAATCCATTTCGAAGCGAGTTACTGATTTTAATTTAGAAAAAAAAGTAGCTATTCAAGGTTATGATCCTGTGGCCTATTTTGTTCAAAAGAAAGCAGTAAAAGGGAAATCAACTTTAGTATCAACGTATGATGGTGTTGTTTTTTATTTTTCAAGTCAAGCCAATAAAGATTTATTTTTAAAAAATCCATCAAGCTATGAACCGCAATATGGTGGTTGGTGTGCTTTTGCGATGGGCGATTATGGCGAAAAAGTAGAAATCAATCCTGAGACTTTTAAAATTATTGACGGAAAATTGTATCTGTTTTACAATGCGTTTTTTTATAATACACTCAAAAGTTGGAACAAAGACGAAACCAATTTGAAGAAAAAAGCAGATACAAATTGGAAAAAAATATACAACTAAACCAATGAAAAATATCTTATTTGTTTGGATTGTTAAACTTGTAGCCGTTATAATCTTACTGCAAACATTATACTTTAAATTCACTGCTGCGCCCGAAAGTGTCTATATTTTTAGTACGTTAGGAATAGAACCTTTTGGAAGAATTGGTTCGGGAATTGTAGAATTAATTGCCTCCATTTTAATCTTAATTCCAAGGACAACTTTGCTTGGTGCAGTTTTAGGATTTGCAACGATGCTTGGTGCTATTTTTTCACATATATTTGTACTTGGAATTGAGATTCAAAACGATGGAGGAACATTATTTGTCTTAGCCGTAATTACACTTTTGTGCTGTTTGATTTTAATTTATAATCAAAAAGATAAAATTCCGAATTTGTTACGACTAGAATTCTAAAACCAGTGCAGTCTTTAAATCGTAAATAACACCACTAAACAATTTATTTCTATATGTTGATTGCCTCTATAAACAAAACATTAAACGAACTTTTAGATTTATTGTCGCAAATTTCAGATAGCGATTATTCTTGTCCTTGCCGCGATTTAAGCAATGCTACTATTGGTGAACACACACGACATATTATCGAGATGTTTCAATGTCTTGAAAACCAATATGAAAGCGGAATAGTGAATTATGATATTCGAAAAAGAGATTATCTTATTCAAACCAATACTGATTTTGCAAGAGAATGTATTTTGCAAATTCTAAATCAAATTGAAAAACCAAACAAATCACTTCAATTGCAACAAATTGTTGATGGTTCAACATTGTTAATTGACAGTAATTATAACCGCGAATTGTTGTATAATTTAGAACATTGTATTCATCATCAAGCTTTGATAAAAGTGGCTGTTATTCAATCAGAAACAATTAAAATTGACGAAAATTTTGGTGTTGCACGTTCCACAATCGAATACAGAAAACAATGTGCACAGTAAGTTTTGTTTCTTCCAATGGCAAAACAATCATTACGTCCAATCGTGATGAAAAGGTACTCAGACCATCAGCCATTGAACCCAAAAATTATCAAATTAATACTAAGAATGTTTTTTTTCCAAAAGATCCAAAAGCCGGCGGAACTTGGTTTGCAGTAGATGAAAATTCCAATGTTCTAGTATTACTCAATGGTGCTGAAGAAAAACATATTCTCAAAGAAAAATACAACCGAAGTAGAGGTTTAATCGTGCTCGAATTGATAGGTGAAACTTCGCCTTTAGAAATGTGGCAAACTATTGATTTAGAAAATGTTGAGCCATTTACTTTAGTGCTTTTTGAAGACCAAAAGTTATACCAATTGCGCTGGAATGAAATCGAAAAAACTACTGTAGCATTAGATGTCACTAAAAATCATATTTGGTCATCATCAACTTTGTATTCGGCAGCAATTAGAGAAAAAAGAGCCAATTGGTTTTATAATTTTCTTGATGCCAAGCCAGAAGTTAACGAAGCTGAATTGTTCAATTTTCATCGCTATACGGAAGAAGAAAACGCAGAACATGGATTGGTTATCAATAGAAATGATGTGCTTAAAACACTAAGTATTACACAAGCAGTCGTTGAAAAGAATAAAGTTCAAATGACACATTATGATTTGATGAAAAATGATTCGTTTAACCATGCTTTTATCATTATTTAATGAAATTGTTTTTCCACAAATTATTCCATTGGGAATATTGGCCTTTTCAAATTGTTTACATTCCGATTTATTTTCTTTGGGCATTTTATGCGATAAAAGCACGAACGATTTTCTTTTTTAACGCCAGCAATCCAACCATGAAAAACGGCGGATTTGTTATGGATAGTAAGAAAGAAATTTATGGTTTAATTCCGCAGAAATTCTATCCAAAAACAGATTACATTAAAGAAAATTTACCTTTTGAGGAAGTCGAAAATATACTTAAAAAAGCGGCAATCAATTTTCCTTTTATAACCAAACCGGATATTGGTTTACGTGGTTCGGCAGTGAAAAAAATCGAGAATATAGAAGATTTAAAAAGTTATCACACTAAAGCAAATTTTGATTATTTACTCCAAGAATTAATTCCTTTCCCTAATGAAGTTGGTATTTTCTATGTTCGTTTTCCAAATGAGTTGCACGGAAGAATTACAGGAATTGTTGCCAAAGAATTTTTAATAGTTGAAGGCGATGGAACAACAACTATTTTAGATTTAATTCTAAAAAATCCTAGATATGCATTGCAATTAAACGCGTTAAAAAAGGAATATGGTAATCAATTGAACGAAATTTTACAAAAAGGTGAGAAGCGAAATTTGGTTCCTTATGGCAATCATGCTCGCGGTGCTAAATTTTTGGATTACAGTCATTTGATTTCTGAAAAATTGACTAAAGTTATTGATGAAATGTGTTTGCAAATGAATGAATTCTACTTTGGACGCATGGATTTAATGTATAATTCTTGGAGCGAACTTGAAGAAGGCAAAAACTTTCTGCTTGTAGAAGTTAATGGTGCAGCAAGCGAACCAACCCACATTTATGATCCAAAGCATTCTATCTTTTTTGCATGGAAAGAATTAGCCAGACACATTTCTTATATGTACAAAATTAGTGTTGAAAATCACAAGCGTGGTTTTCCGTATCTTTCTCATAAAGAAGGAATGAAACAATATCGTTTGCATTTAGAACAGAGTAAAAAAATAGTTAATTTTTAATTTGCAACGCATTTTATGTCATTCCGACGAAGGAGGAATCTCATAATTTTATTTTTTTTGATGTGATTTCTCCTTCGTCGAAATGACAAGTTAGTTTAAAAAGTTGTGATAAAAATAAAAAACATATTCATTGGATTTTTAGTCAGTTTCATTGGTTCAATTCCATTAGGATATTTGAACGTAGTTGGATATGATGTTTTTAAAAAATTTGGATTAAACGAAACCTTGTTCTATTTATTGGGAGTAATTTCGATTGAGTTTTTTGTAATTTATTTCGCGTTGTTATTTGCTAATCAGTTAATTGCTAATCAAAAACTATTGAAATTTATCGAAGGATTTTCAGTTGTTTTTATGTTTGTTTTGGCTTTTATTTTCTATACAAGCGCTTCTTCAGAAACGACAAATCCATCTGTTTTAGAACGATATGTAAAGTATTCTCCGTTTGTAGTAGGATTGATTTTGAGTAGTTTAAATTTTATTCAAGTTCCGTTTTGGACCAGTTGGAACTTGTATTTATTGAATGGAAATTATATCGAAATTTCTAAAAGCAGGAAATATTTTTACGTTTTTGGAACTGTTTTCGGGACATTTTCAGGAATGTTAGTTTTGATTTTTTCACTCAACTACTTAACCTTAGAATTTGAATTCTTTAAATTGTTTTTATTCCAGTTTATTATTCCTATCGTTTTTGTAGTATTGGGAATTTTTCAAGGATTTAAGTTTTATAAAAAATATTATAAGTAGTTTTCATTTCTTATTTTTACAAAAAAAAGATTTTGAAAAACATCATCACCACAGGAACTTCGCGCGGAATTGGATATGAACTTGCCTTACAGTTTGCCAATGCAGGACATCAAGTTCTTGCTATTTCAAGAAAAACTCCTCAAGCATTAATTGCTAATGAAAATATCACTTGCATTTCTATTGATTTAGGTAATGAAAATGAGTTGGTTGAAGTTGAAAAATTTCTTTCAAGCTCTTGGAAGAAAGTAGATATAATCATTCACAATGCAGGAAGTTTAATCAGCAAACCTTTTGC
>DAOLYL010000033.1:11054-15301 GCA_035425765.1 Flavobacterium sp.
AAAACCAATAATGTGCATTTGAAAATCGTTAATGAGCGACAAACGCGTCATGGCGATTATAGAAAAGGATTTTCGGGGAAACACGAAATTACGGTAAATTCAAATCTTAATAAGTATCGTTTTTTGATTACATTGGTTCATGAAATTGCTCATTTGGTGGCTTTTGAAAAACATGGACGATTGATAAAACCCCATGGAGTTGAGTGGAAAATGACTTTTCAGCGACTGATGGTTCCGTTTATTCGACCTGAGATTTTTCCGCATTCGGTTTTGTCTTTGGTTGCCAATCATTTTAGAAATCCTTCGGCAAGTAGCGATACTGATGCTCGATTGGCATTTGCTTTGAAACAATTTGACGAACGAAAACCCGATGTTCATTTTGTGCATGAAGTGCCAAGTGGCAGTTTATTTCGAATAAAAAATGGAAGAGTTTTTCAAAAAAAAGGACTTCGGGTAAAACGCTATGAATGTCTTGAAGTGAAAACGGGGAAATTGTTTTTGTTTAATGCTAATGCTGAGGTGGAAATAATTCCGGGGTGATGAAAAACATCCGTTACTAATATTATTTTGTCAAATCCTTTTAGAAATAGATATATTTGTTTCAATAATAAAAAGAGGAGATTGCTTTTTATCTCGCAACGATTATGAATAAAAATTATTACGCAATATTGATGGCTGGTGGTGTTGGTTCACGATTTTGGCCAGTTTCAACAACAGAATTTCCAAAACAATTTCACGATATGTTGGGTTCGGGAGAAACCTTAATCCAAAAAACGTTCAGTCGATTAGTCAAACTAATTCCGGCTGAGAATATTTTGATTTTGACTAATGAACGCTATAATGATTTGGTTTTAGAACAATTGCCAATGGTTAAACCGGAGCAAGTTTTGTTAGAACCAGCTATGCGAAATACGGCACCGTGTATTTTATATGCTTCGTTAAAAATTCAAAAGCAGAATCCTTATGCCGTGATGGTTGTAGCGCCAAGCGATCATTGGATTGAGGATGAAGTTGCTTTTAAGGACAATTTGCAACAGTGTTTTAACTTTTGCCAAAAAGAAAATGCGTTGATGACTTTAGGAATTCAGCCGACGTTTCCAAATACTGGTTTTGGTTATATTGAATTTGATAAAACGGATGGAAATGGTATAAAAAGAGTAACTCAGTTTAGAGAAAAACCTGATTATGAAACGGCAAAATCATTTCTTGAACAAGGGAATTTTCTTTGGAATGGTGGCATTTTTATTTGGAGTGTAAAATCAGTTACGGAAGCTTTTGAGAAATTTCAACCGCAGATGAATGCTTTGTTTCAAAAAGGTTTTGAAAGCTATAATACTGAAAAGGAAAAGCAGTTTATTAATGATAATTATGCTTCGGCAGAAAATATTTCGATTGATTATGCTTTGATGGAAAAAGCCACTAATGTGTATGTTTTGCCAGCTACTTTTGACTGGAATGACCTTGGAACTTGGGGACAACTTCACGAAAAAATTGATAAGGACGAGAACAATAATGGTGTTATCAATGCCAAAGTTATTTTAGAAAATGCGTCGAACAATATTGTTCGTTCTGATGCTAATAAAATCATTGTTATTGATGGTTTGCATGACTATATAATCGTTGACAAAGAAGGTGTTTTGATGATTTATCCAAAAAGTAAGGAGCAAGACATTAAACGAATTACAGGATTAGCTAATGAGTTATAATAAAATTACTATTTTTACTCAATAGTCATTAATCATAGTCAAAGTGGATAAAATCAAACTCTCAATACTTTTCGTGTTTTTTACACAAATCGTGTTTTGTCAATTATCAAACTTTGGTTTAACTGTAGTTTCTTCCAATGAAACTTGTGCTGCAAATGGTACGCTAACAATTTCAGTAAATAATACAACTGTTGGTGCTACAATGTTGTATTCTATATACAAATTGCCTGATATAACTACGCCAATTTCTGTTCAATCAACTACATCTTTAGGAGGTTTAGCATCTGGAACGTATAGAGTTATTGCTACTCAATCCTTAGGAAATGAAAACGCAAGCAAGCAACAAGATGTTATAATTACGTATCAGATTTCACCGTTAGCTTATACATTAGATAGTAAAAAAGAGCTTTGTGGAAACGATGGAGAAATTACCGTAACTATTTCAACAGGTATTGCTCAACAATATGAAATAATTTCAGGACCAGTTACTCGACCGCTTCAAACTTCAAATATTTTTACAGGTTTGACTGCTGGTTTTTATCAAATTAGAGTGATTAGTAACTGTAACGAAGGCGTTGTGCAATCGTATACTTTATTTAGTGATGACCCAACTTTAAGTTTCAATTTGAATACTCCAGCATTATCATCTTGTACGATGGTATCGGTTGGGTTTAGTTTTTCTACAGTGGCAAGTGATGGTGTTGTTGCTTATCCTTTAGAGGTTACAACCACTGTTTTTCCTCCAACTGGTTCGCCAATTGTTACTAATTCGCCAATTGGTTCTGGTTTAGGATTTAGTACTTTAATTCCTTATTATAATGGTCAATCGTATAATTATTCCTTTTCTATAACCGATGCTTGTGGAGAAATATATACTTTGAGCGGAAGTGTTCAAGCTCTTTCAACATCAGTTAGTTATTCAGTTGCAACTCAAAATTGTACTCAAAAAAGTATTAAATTTATAGGTGTAACAGCATTAACATTAATATCAGCACCAAGTACTTATCCAAATTCACTTCCTCAGAACTTCACTTCGCAAATAATTAATAATCAAGTCACGATTAATAATCTTGGAGCTGGAACTTATGTTTTTAATGGTACAAATTTATGTGGAGTTGTACAAGTGATTTCTGTTACAATTGAAATTACAGCTGACTATGATCCATATTATCTTTTGTTCAATAGATCATGTTCATCAAGTTCACTACTTATTTTTGGCATTCAACAATTGGTATTAACCTCTTGTCCAATAGCATATAATGTAACTTTACCTCAGGATTATACGAATTTAATCAACAGTGCCGATTATGCAGCATTTGTAAACTTGCCTATTGGAGTTTATGTTTTTTCAGTGATTGATCTTTGTGGTCAACCAAAAGTAATGACAATAACAATTGATCCATTGTCTGTTCCACCAACAATTACTGTTTTAGAAGGATGTGATGACAATGTTGGTTCGTTTAAAGTGAGCGGTTTAATGCAAAGTATCAATCTAATTTCTGCGCCAAGTTCGTTTGCAACATCATTTCCAGTTGATTATACGCCAAGTTTGATTTCGAGTAACTCCGCTTTAGTTTTGGATATGTTGCCGCCAGGAAGTTATGTTTTTGAAATAGTTGATTCGTGTAATATAACCTATACTAAAACGGCTGTTGTTTTAGGATATACTGATTCTACAACTCTTGATGTTCAAGCAAACTGCGGTTCTTTTAACCTTACTTTAAATCACACAAGTAGCAATAATGCAGAGGTGAAGTTTTGGTTGCAAAAATTTAATCCCAACACAAATTCATGGGAACATCCGTTCACTGGGATTCAATATATTGATGGAATTGTACCTATTGAAAATAATTCTTTTCTAATTCAAAATAATACTACTACATATAATTTAGCTACTCTTGGTGATTTTAGAGTTGTGAAATCCTATAAAAGTTATTTAGAAAATAGTACTAATCCAATCGATTGCATTCGAATTTTAGAGGAGTTTGAGTTTAAAGGTGTGCCAAAAATCAATAACATTTATTCTATTTCTTGTGGTGCAACTTTTGAGGTTATTGTTGATGCTGTAGGGTTAAATCCAATTGTTTATAGAATTAGGACTAAAAACAATTTGCCTTTTTTAATAGAGAATGGTAGTTCTTATTTATTCTCAACACTTGAACCAGCTATTTATACTTTTGAAGTTGAAGATGGTTGTAATAATACTGTCAACAGGGTTTTTGAAGTTCTCAATCCAAATCCAATAGAAATTACGACAAATTCAACGTTTTGCAATGGAGAAAATGTTACACTGAATGTACCTAATTTTGGTTTTCTTGAATATGAATGGTGGAAAAACAACAATACAACAACTATATTAAGTACGAGCAATTCATTGGTTTTTCCAAGTTTTAATTCCAATGCAAACAACGGAACTTATTATGTTAGAATAATTTATGATGGCAATCCAAATTCTTGTTTGAACCAAGTGCTGACTTATACAATCGATGTAAATGCAAATGAACCCAATGCTGGTCAAGGCGGAAATTTTAACTATTGCGG
>DAOLYL010000033.1:15401-16725 GCA_035425765.1 Flavobacterium sp.
GGTAGAAATATTTGTAAATCAGTTGCCAGAATTTGAATTATTTCAAAATTGTATCAACAGCGAATATGTTTTGAGTTATGAAATCCAAAACAACGATGCAGCCGTTGAAACCGATTATGATTTTTCGTGGTTTGGACCAAATAATTTTTCGAGTACAGAAAATCAAGTAACGATTACCCGAAGCGAAACTGGAATTTACGGTTTAACAATTACGGATTTAAACGGTTGTTCTACTACCAAAGAAATAGATGTAATCAGAACAATTTGTGAAATTCCAAATGTAATTACGCCAAACAATGATGGTTCCAATGACAGTTTTGATTTAACAGGTTTTGGCGTGAAAAAAATCGAAATATACAACCGTTGGGGAAGATTGGTTTACGACAAAGAAAACTACAATAACGAATGGCATGGACAAAATAACAACGGCGATTCGTTACCCGATTCTACCTATTATTATTTAATTCAAATGGAAAATGAAACGTCAACCAAAGTAGGTTGGGTTTATGTAACTAAAGGGTAGAATTATTCTTCTTTATTCTGTGCTTTTCTAATTTTTTTGAAAAGATTTGACGAATAAACAAAGTCAACAATTGCTTCGTTATCGGTTTTGAAAATGTCTTTTTTTGTTCCTTCCCAAGCTAGAATTCCTTGTTTTAGAAATACAATTTTCTCGCCAATTTCCATTACCGAATTCATATCATGTGTGTTGATAACGGTTGTAATATTGTATTCTGCGGTGATTTCTTGAATTAAATTATCAATTACAATCGCTGTTTTTGGATCTAAACCAGAATTAGGTTCGTCACAAAAAAGATACTTCGGATTATTTACAATTGCTCTAGCAATAGCAACACGTTTTTGCATTCCACCCGAAATTTCAGAAGGTTTTTTGTGATGGGCATCAATTAGTTTTACTCTTTCAATAACTATATCAACACGTTCTTTAATTTCGGCAGGTGTTTTGGTAGTAAACATTTTTAGTGGAAAGCCAACATTTTCTTCCACAGTCATGCTGTCAAACAAAGCACTTCCTTGAAAAACCATTCCAATTTCGGTGCGCAATTCTCTTCGTTCATCATCAGTTAAATCAGAATAAATTCTGCCATCAAAAGAAATTGTTCCGCTGTCTGGCATGTGAATTCCGAGTAAACTTTTTAGCAAAACGGTTTTTCCTGAACCACTTTGACCAATGATTAAATTGGTTTTTCCGGTTTCAAATGTTGTTGTGATTCCTTTCAATACTTTAGAATCTCCAAATGATTTTTCTACGTTTTTTACTTCTATCATTTTGCCAAAAGTAATTGAGTTAAAATATAATTTG
>DAOLYL010000034.1:0-7240 GCA_035425765.1 Flavobacterium sp.
TATCACACCACTTGGGAATACGAAAAGATTGATTTTGAAATTCAACACGACAATTTTAAATCTTTAGAAAAAATCACTGACGTTTTACCAATTTTATTACAATAATTTAGTCGTAATTATTTTATAATCTGTGGCTATAGAAAAATGAAACAAAAACTAAACCTCGACACTTGGAATAGAAAAGAACACTTCCTGTTTTTTAAACAAATGGAAGAACCTTTTTTTGGCATGACAACCCGAATAGATTGTACCAAAGCGTATGAAAAAGCAAAGCAACTTGACGTTTCGTTTTTTACTTACTATCTTCATAAAACGTTGGTTGCAGTAAATCGTTTGGAACCTTTTCGTTACAGAATTATCAATGACGAAGTTTATATTTTTGACCAAATCGATGTTTCGGCTACTATTTTGAGAGAAGACAAAACGTTTGGATTTTCGTTGATGGAATATGATGAGAACTTGACTGTTTTTGCTGAAATTACCAAGAAAGAAATCGAACGAATTCAAAACACAACTGGATTAATTACTCGAGATTTTGAAATTAATTTAATTCATTTTTCGGCAGTTCCGTGGATTGATTTTACATCTTATTCTCATGCTCGAAGTTTTACTTTTCCTGATTGTTGTCCGAAAATATCATACGGTAAAATGACTGAAGAAAACGGTAAAAAATCAATGGCTATTGCAATTCATGTTCACCACGGATTAATGGACGGATTTCATGTTGGGCAATTTTTAACTTTATTACAAGAATTGATGAACGAATAAATTTCTTAACTTTACCAAAAAAGAATTATTATGTTACAAAAAAGTATCGAACAAGCGCTGAATAATCAAATTCGCATCGAAGCAGAATCCTCTCAAATCTATTTGTCAATGGCTTGTTGGGCTGAAGTACAAGGACTTGAAGGAGTTGCGCAATTTATGTATAAACAATCTGATGAAGAACGTCAGCATATGCTGAAATTAGTAAAATATGTTAACGAAAGAGGTTCGCATGCAAAAATTACGGAACTAAAAGCACCAAAAACTACGTTTGGAACTTTCAAAGAAATGTTTGAAGAATTGTATCAGCACGAATTATTTGTTTCAAATTCAATAAACGAATTGGTTCACATTACTTTGGGTGAAAAAGATTATTCAACACACAATTTCTTGCAATGGTATGTTGCTGAACAAATAGAAGAAGAAGCGCAAGCCAAAACTATTTTGGATAAAATCAATTTAATAGGCGAAGATCGTGGCGGATTGTATTTGTTTGACAGAGACATTCAACAAATTGTGGTTACAAGTTCTATCTCTTTGAACCAAAATATTTAATATTTTTATTTAGATTGCTTAAAAATAATTATATTTGTAACGAAATATAATTTGTTTGTTTTGAGCAAAAAAGAAAAAGATAAGAAGAAAAAGGACAAGAAAGAAGCCTTAAAAAAAATTAAGGTTGCTGAAAATTGTAAGTCCAAATGTTGTGAAAAATATAAGAAAAGCGAAAACAAACGATGTTCGCGTTGCCCAATGTTTGACCTTTTTAAAAAATAGATAAAAATTAATCCTTCTTTTTAAGAAGGATTTTTTATTTAATTGATAAAAGTCCAATTCTCGACATCACTAATAAAAATAGTTGTCTTTGAAGAATTGTTGTGAGCCATTTGTAGAGGTTGAGCTATTGAATTAAAATTATTTTTAGGAAACAAATTTCCACCAGCTGAAAAAATGTATGCAGAACAACAGTCTGAAATATTTCTTATAATGTATATTCTACCCGGAACATCAACGGCATTGGGTAATTGAAAATCATTAGCACCGCTTATACCTTGAGGTGTTATAGAAATATAAACACCATCATTAATAGATGTTCTTAAAGGACTTCTGCTACCCAATAATGGTCCTGAACCAGGAACATTTGCATTAAGTATTCCAACTTCCTTAATAGTCAAATTACCATTAATATCTAAAGTACTTAAAGGCGTTGTAGTATTAATACCAACTTGCGCAAAAACAAAATCAGTAGCGCAAAAGGCTACGATTAAAATCAAAATTAATTTTAATGTTTTCATGGTTTTGGTTTTTATTGACAGGTTTATTATTTCTAATTTAGCTAAATTATTAAATTTTGGTTAGCTAAAAAATAATTCACTTCTCGAAAACGTTTTCGTGTTGATAACTTTATTATATTTAGGTTAAATTTTTATGAAAATCACAAATAAAAAGCGACAAAGTAAATGCCTTGTCGCTTTATTATTTAAGGTTTTTTTATTTTCTATTTCCCTAACAAAAGAATATCATTCGCTACAATTTCTGTAACATAACGTTTTATACCATCTTTGTCGTCATAACTTCTATGGGTGAGTTTTCCTTCGATTGCAATTTCTTTCCCTTTGGTTACATATTTTTCAATAATGTCGGCAACTTTTCCCCAAGCAACAACGCGATGCCATTCGGTTTGCTCCACTTTATCACCTTTGTCATTGAAATAATAATCATTAGTAGCGATGGTGATGTTGGCTACTTTTTTTCCTTCACCAATTGTTTTTACTTCTGGTTCTTGTCCTACGTTTCCAATTAACTGTACTTTGTTTTTCATTGCATTCATGGCGTTTAAATTTTAAATGTTAGTGTTAAATTTTTTTAAATGTTTTTGTTGTTCTTTCAAATCAACGATGCAAAGTTGTGGCATATCATAAACGGTATTCGGTTTTTAACCATTTAATTTCGTTTGTAAATGTTTGTAAACGTTTGTAAACGGAAATTTTTTTATATATTTGATTGAAATTAAGTAAATTATCATGAGTAAAAACTGTTTAGAGTGTAATGAAAAAATTGTAGGTCGCGAGGACAAAAAGTTCTGTAGTGATGGTTGTCGCAACAGCTACAATAACAAAATGAATAAAGACAGTAATAATTACATGCGTAATATTAACAACAAGTTACGCAAAAATTATCGCGTACTGAAATCGTTAAATACCGAAGGAAAAACCAATGTAACTAAGGCAAAACTGTTGAGCAAAGGTTTTGAATTTGATTATTTTACTAGCATTCTTAATACGAAAAACGGTAAGACATATTATTTTCTTTATGATCAAGGTTATCTATTGCTCGAAAATGATTTTTATATGTTAGTCAAAAAAGATATTTAATACATTTACAAAGCGCAAATTAAGTAAACCCAAAAACTTAACCGACAATGAAATACAACAACAATTCAATCATAAGTTTTCTTTTCTTATTGGCTATTATCAGTGGCGTTTTTTATTTTATGATGCCTCAAAATTATGATATAGACGAAGCACCACTTTCGGAATTTTCAACACAACGTGCATTTTCCAAAGTGAAAGAAATGACTAAAAAACCTCATTTTGTGGGTTCTAAAAATCATGAAGAAGTAGCACAATATTTAGTAAAAGAATTAAAAAGTCTTGGATTGCAACCTTCAGTTCAAGAAGAATTTACTCTTTCGGATGATGGAACTTTAGTAAAATCAAAAAATATTTTAGCTAAAATAAAAGGAACATCTAATTCTAAAGCATTACTGTTACTTTCACATTATGATTCTGCGCCACATTCGTTTTCGCCTGGCGCAAGTGACGATGCTAGTGGTGTTGCAACAATTCTCGAAAGCGTTCGTGCTTTTTTACATAACAAAACACAGCATAAAAACGACATCATAATTCTTTTTTCTGATGCTGAAGAGTTGGGTTTGAATGGTGCAGCACTTTTTGTGACACAACATCAATGGGCAAAAGAAGTTGGATTGGTTCTAAATCTAGAAGCACGTGGAAGTTCAGGTCCAAGTTATATGTTGATGGAAACCAATGAAGGAAATTCAAAAATGGTAGATGCTTTTTCTGGTGGAAATGCAACATATCCAGTTTCAAATTCGTTGATGTATAGCATTTATAAAATGTTGCCAAACGATACTGATTTGACCGTTTTTAGAGAACAAGGTAAAATTCAAGGTTTTAATTTTGCATTTATAGATAGTCATTTTAACTATCACACGATGCAAGATAGTGCCGAAAATTTAAGTAAAAACACGTTGGCTCATCAAGGAACTTATGTTTTACCGTTGTTGAATTATTTTTCAAATGCTACGATTTCGGATTTAAATAGTAAGAGTGATAAAGTTTACTTTACGATTCCTTTTACATTTGTCAGCTATCCTTTTGGATGGATTTTACCAATGTTATTAATTGGTTTTGGGTTGTTTTTTCTTTTTATGTTTATTGGTTTAGGAAAACAAGTTTTAAGATTGGACGAAATCATCAAGGGTTTTATTCCTTTGCTTGTTTCTTTAATTATTTCGGGTTTAATTACTTATGTTGGTTGGAAATTGCTGCTTAATTTTTACCCACAATACCAAGATATTCTTCAAGGATTTACATACAATGGACATGATTACATCTATGCGTTTGTAGCACTAACATTGTCTATTTGTTTTTTATGTTATCAAAATAACGGAAAAAGAAATCCCGAAATGAGCCAAAGTATTTCGCCACAATTTATTTGGTTACTTATTAATACAGGAATTGCTTTAAAACTTCAAGGCGCAGGGTTTTTTATAATTCCAGTACTTTGTAGTTCGCTGATGATTGGTGTTTTTGTGCTTACGCAAAAGACAAATCCAATTATAAATTTACTTTTATCAATACCAACTTTGCTATTAATTGTTCCGTTTATTCAAATGCTTCCAATCGGATTAGGATTGAAAATGTTGTTTGTAGCATCACTACTTACTGTTTTGTGTTTCACATTATTATTGCCGATTTTTGGTTCTTTTAATCAAAAGAAAATCTGGTCACTTGTGTTCTTTTTATTATCGATAGGATTTTTTATAAAAGCTCATTTTTCTTCAAATTATGAACAAGGGAAAGCAAAACCAAACAGTTTATTATATGTTTTAAATGGTGATACAAACAAAGCAAATTGGGTTACTTACGACAATAATTTAGATGAATGGACAAAGAATTATTTAGGAGAAAGTCCAAAAAGTGCTACCAATTTAAACAAAAATAAACTGTATAGTAAATATGGTTCAGAATATACTTTTATGGCTGAAGCACCAATTAAAAATATCGCAAAACCAACAATAACATTTGTCAAAGACAGCATTATTGGTAGCAAACGTCTTTTAAAAATAGTGATTTCTCCCAATAGAAATGTCAATCGTTATGATGTTTTTGTACATAGTATGACTATTCAAAATCTTAAAGCAAATAATGTAAAATCATTAGATTTCGAAACAAAAATAGGAGGAAAGATAAGCAACAAACTTTTGAGTTATTATGTAGTTGATAATCTTCCGCTGGAAATAGAGTTTATGATTTCTGCCAATCAAAAAATAAATATGGATTTGGTAGAAAGTTCTTTCGATTTGATGAACAATCCATTGTTTACAATGATAAAACGTCGTGATTGGATGATTGCAACTCCATTTGTTCTTAATGATGCAGTTGTTATTACTCAAAAAATAAAACCAACACTAAAAACAATTGAGGAAAAACGTGTTTTAGTTTGGAGAAAAATTGATGAAAATGGTATAACAACAACGGTAAATGTTGACAGTTTACAATAATGAAACAAATTTCCATTTTAGGTTGCGGTTGGTTGGGTTTTCCTTTGGCAAAATCATTACTTCAAAAAGGATTTTCGGTAAATGGTTCAACGACAACTTTGGAGAAAATGGCGATTTTTGAAAGTGCTGGAATTGATGCTTTTCAAATTGTTTTATCTGAAAATAAAATTGTTGGCGAAATGGTTGATTTTTTATCCAAATCAGAAGTCTTAATCATTGATATTCCGCCGAAATTAAGAGGAAATTCAAACGAAAATTTTGTTGCTAAAATTCAAAATCTCATTCCGTTTATAGAAAAATCATCGGTTGAAAAAGTGATTTTTGTGAGTTCGACTTCGGTTTATTCTGATGCTATTTCAATGGATTTGATAACCGAAGAAACCATTCCAAATCCTGATACCGAAAGTGGAAAGCAACTTTTGGAAGCCGAAAAATTATTGCAAAATAATTCCAATTTTACAACTACCGTTATTCGTTTTGGCGGATTGATTGGCGAAAATAGACATCCAATAAAATTTCTAGCAGGAAGAGAAAACCTTGAAAATCCTGAAGCACCAATTAATTTAATTCATCAATTGGATTGTATCGGAATTTTAGAAGGAATTTTAGAGAAAAATTGTTTTGGAGAAACATTTAACGCTGTTGCGCCATTTCATCCTTCACGAAAAGTATATTATTCTAAAAAAGCAATGGAACTCGATTTACCATTACCAAAATTTGACGAAAGTAAACCTTCGGTTGGAAAAATCATTTCTTCCGAAAAAGTGATGACGGTTTTGGGATATGAATTTCAGAAACCTGAATTGTAATTAATCGTGTGGTAAACCTCTTTGAATTGCTATTTTTCTCATTTCTTCCATGTATTCTTCTTCTTTTATTGGTTTTCCTTTGTTGGGTTTTTCAATAATAAAAAGTGAAGTTTGAGAACCTTCTAAAATTTCAGTACAATAAAATTTTCGTCGCTTATCGTTTAGTTCCAAAATTAAACCATCTAATCCACCAAAATCTTGCGGTCCAATTTTATATTTCAGTTTTGGACAATACCAAGCTTCGGTTACAAATTCTTTATTTTCTCCATTAATCTCTTTGGTTTCTTTATGAATTGCTTTTTTACATTCGTATCCTAAAATGATTTTGGTTTCATCGAGTAATTCCCAGTTTACTTCTTTAGGTTTTTTACTAATTAGAAATAAACTGCCGAAAAATTCTTCTTGAGTAACATATTCTTCCAGATTATCATCAAAATAATACGATGTATTTCCAGCAAATGCTTTTCCCATATGTGAAGTAGGATAAGTGTCACGATCATTTAAAAACCACAACGATTCTTTACCTTTTATCTGTAATGTATATGTCAAATCTTCCAACTCTTTTTCCATCGATACAAGATAAGGTAGTAATTCTGGCTCTATGGTTTTGTCAAACTCAAGTGGTTTACCATGACTTTTCACTTTATAGATTAGTTCTAATTTACTTTGAGAAAAAGCTATGCCTGAAAAAAACAGAATGAGAAAAAGTATTTTATTCATATTTGAAAAATTTGATACAAGATAATAAAAAAAGCGATGTAAATTTTTACACCGCTTTTAAATTCTTTATCAAATAATTGTTCTACCAAATTTTCACTCGTTTTTCTGGAGCTAAATACATGCCATCGCCAGGTTT
>DAOLYL010000034.1:7340-16688 GCA_035425765.1 Flavobacterium sp.
TTAATTCCGCCTAAATCGCCAATGTTTTCACCTAACGTAAATTTTCCGTCAACTTTTGTTCCTGGTAATGGTTCTAAAGCCGAATATTGGTCAGCCAAAGCCGTTCCAAGTGCTGTAAACTGTTTTAAATCTTCGTCTGTCCACCAATTTACCAAGTTTCCATCAGCATTGTATCGTGAACCTGAATCGTCAAATCCGTGCGAGATTTCGTGACCAATTACAGCTCCAATTCCACCATAATTTACAGCTTCATCGGCTTTGTAATCATAAAATGGCGGTTGTAAAATTGCCGCTGGAAACACGATTTCATTGTTTGACGGATTGAAATAAGCGTTTACGGTTTGTGGCGACATTCCCCATTCGGTTTTGTCAACTGGTTTGCCTAATTTTTCTATATTTTTCTTGAAATTCCAGTTAGCAATTGCAGTTGAATTGTCAAAATAAGTTCCGCCTTCGGTTGGACTTTTAATCGTTAATGCCGAAAAATCTTTCCACTTGTCTGGATAACCAATTTTTACAGTCATTTTATTTAATTTCTCAATGGCTTGTTTTTTCGTCGCTTCAGACATCCAAGGTAAATTATTGATACGAATTTCATAAGCACGAATAACGTTTTTAATCATTTTTTCGGCTTTGGCTTTGGCTTCGGCTGGAAACATTTTTTCTACATATAATTTACCCAAAGCTTCGCCAGTTGCACCATTAATTACTTGTAACGCATTTTCGTTTCTTGGTCTTTGTTTGATTGCGCCGCTTAATGTTTTACTATAAAAATCCCAATTGGCTTTTTCGATAGTGGTGGAAAGTTTGCTTGCAGCATTGTTTAATAATGTCCAACGCATGTATGCTTTCCAATCTTCTACTTTATTTTCTGTAAAAAGGGTTTCCAAAGCTTGCATATATTTTGGTTGCGCAACAATTAATGTATCTACTTTTGGCAAACCAATTCCGATGATATATTTTTCCCAATTTACTGAATTTGTCAATTTTTGCAAATCGGCAATCGTCATCGGGTTGTATGATTTTCTTCTGTCGCGACGTTCTACTCTATCAAATCTTGGTTTTGACATTTCAATTTCTAAAGCCAAAATTTTCTCGGCACTTTTTTGAGCAACTGCTGGTTTTTCGCCAATAAATTCTAGCATTCTAGCTACGTGTTTTACATATTTTTCACGTTTTTCTTTAGAATCAGCATCATCCGAAACATAATAATCTCTGTCAGGCAAACCAACCGAACCTGGATTAACGTTTACCACATTTTTATTGCTGTTTTTTGCATCGGTTCCAACGCCAACGCCAAAAAATCCAATTCCGCCTTGTGGTGCCATTTCAATCATTAATTTCTGTAAATCGGAAATGTTTTTTACGGCATTTATTTTTGCCAAATAAGGTTTTAACGGCGCAATTCCTGCTTTGTTTCGGGCAACGGTATCCATAATCGTTTTGTATAGATTTACCGCTTTTCCTTGATCAGTAGTTGAAGTATATTTTGGATCTTTTGACGCTTCATCCAAAAGTCGTAATGCATCGATATCAGTCTTTTGGCGAAGTTCATCAAAACTTCCCCAACGTGTTCTATCGGCAGGAATTTCGGTATTGTCTAACCAAGTTCCATTTACAAAACGGAAAAAATCATCGCTCGGTTTTACCGATTTGTCCATTAAAGACACGTTAATTCCGCTGTGATTTTGTTGTGCATTAACATTATTAATTCCCAAAGCAATCAATAAAGTAAATGTTAATTTAGTAGTTGTTATTTTCATAAGTAAAGAATTGTAGTTTCCACAAATTTATCGATAATAATACGATTTTATCATTTTTAACAAAATTATATGACTTGATAAATGGATAAAAGTTACTTTTCAAAATGATGCTTTCGTACTTTTGCAAAAAAAAATTATGCTCGCTTTTTTCAAAAAATATAAATTATTCTTCTTTGGACTTTTGGTTTTTTCGGTTGTGACTATAGCTTTATTTTATAATGCTTTAAAACCCGAAAAAGAATTGCCAATCTTTAATCCAGCTGATGTAAATCCAGAATTGGTTGATAGCACAGTTCAACATGTTGGAAAATATCATACGATTGCCGATTTTTCTTTTACCAATCAAAACGGAAAAACGATTACTCAAAAAAACTATGAAGGGAAGATTTATGTGGCCGATTTTTTCTTTACTACTTGTCAAACGATTTGTCCAATCATGACGACAAACATGACTGAAGTTCAAAAAGCATTTAGTAACAATCCGAACGTAATGATTTTGTCACATACCGTTACACCCGAAATTGATAGTGTTCCAGTTTTGAAAAAATATGCTTTGAAACAAGGTGTTGATGATAGCAAATGGAATATGGTTACTGGCGACAAAAAGGACATTTATTACATTGCAAGAAAATCCTATTTAGCAGTAAAAACGGGGAACCCTGAAGAAATGTATGATATGGTTCATACCGAAAACTTTGTTTTAGTTGATACAAAACGAAGAGTTCGCGGTTTTTATGACGGAACAAAAAAAGAAGACGTTCAGCGATTGATTGAAGATATCAATTGGTTATTGGAACACGATTAATTTGCCAAAATTGATAATTATCATTCTTTTTCCTTTTGTATTTTCTACCTTTGAATTTTAATTCAATCTAAATAAGCGTTGATGACTACCATAGATTTACTGAAAATAGGACAAAAAGCAACCATTATTAATTTGGATGTTGAAAAAATCCCATTAAAATTATTAGAAATGGGTTGTTTGCCAGGCAATGAAGTAGAGGTTTTGCAAATTGCACCATTGGGCGATCCAATTTATTTAAACATAAATAATGGAAGTCATTTGGCAATTAGAATTGAAACCGCTCGTGAAATTGAAGTTGAAATTTAATCCACAAAAATTACATGAGTATTCAACAAATCAATGTGGCCTTGATTGGCAATCCAAATACAGGAAAAACTTCAGTTTTTAATCACCTTACTGGATTAAATCAACAAGTGGGAAACTATCCAGGAATTACGGTGGATAAAAAATTAGGTTTTTGTAAATTACCTAATAATATAAAAGCAAACATTTTAGATTTACCCGGAACATATAGTTTAAACGCTAGTTCGATGGATGAAAATGTTGTTATCGAATTGCTTTTAAATAAAAACGATAAACTCTATCCTGATGTTGCCGTTGTCGTTACTGATGTTGAAAACCTAAAACGGAATTTATTACTTTTTACTCAAATTAAAGACTTAGAAATACCAACAATTCTAGTCATTAATATGTCTGATAGAATGAAAATTAAGGGAATTTCTCTTGATATAGCTCATTTAGAAGAACAACTTAAAACTAAAATTGTTTTGGTAAGTGCGCGTAAAAATATCGGAATAGATGTTTTGAAAGAAACGATTAGTAATTATAAAAACATATCTTCTGAACCTTGTTTAAACGCTTCGAGCATTGAAGTTGAATATTTTAACAAGTTACGAAATACTTTTCCAAATCAATTGTTGTATAAATTATGGTTGGTTATTACGCAAGATGTGAATTTTGCTAACTTAGACCGAAATGAAATCAGGAATGCCTACACAAAAACGCAAGCTGAATTAAAAAAACTTCAACAAAAAGAAACAATAAAACGGTATCAATTTATTAATGAAACGCTCAAAATTGGTTTAAAAATTGATACTGAAAAAGCCACTGATATTCGCGCAAAATTAGATAAAGTGCTTACTCATAAAATATATGGTTATCTGATTTTCTTCGGAATATTATTTTTGATTTTTCAATCTATTTTCGATTGGTCCAGTATTCCAATGGATTTTATTGATAGTACTTTTGCAAATTTTGCATCTTATACAAAAGAGCAACTTCCAGCTGGCATTTTTACAGATTTAATTGCTGAGGGAATTATTCCCGGAATTGGTGGAGTTGTAATTTTTATTCCACAAATCGCAATTTTATTTCTTTTCATTTCCATTTTAGAAGAAAGCGGTTATATGAGTCGAGTGGTTTTTTTGATGGATAAAATAATGCGAAAATTTGGTCTTTCTGGAAAAAGTGTTGTTCCATTAATTTCGGGAACAGCTTGTTCAATTCCAGCCATTATGAGTGCTAGAAACATTGAAAACTGGAAAGAAAGACTAATCACTATTTTAGTAACTCCATTTATAACTTGTTCTGCTCGATTACCGGTTTATGCTATTTTAATTGCTTTAATTATTCCTGAAAAAAGATTGTTCGGGATATTTAGTTTGCAAGGAGCAACTTTAATGATACTCTATCTTTTAGGTTTTGGAATGGCTATTTTTTCGGCTTTTGTTTTAAATAAAACGTTGAAAATTTCAACCAAATCTTATTTTGTTGTTGAAATGCCAAGCTATAAAATCCCATTATTTAAAAACATTGTAATTAATGTGATAGAAAAGACCAAAGCGTTTGTTTTTGGAGCAGGAAAAATAATTTTAGCATTATCTGTAATACTCTGGTTTTTAGCTTCTCATGGTCCAAACGATAAATTTAAGAATGCTGAAAAAATTATTGAAAAAGAGTTGTATTCTAGCACAAACAATATAAATTCAACGCTAATTTCAGATAGAGTAGCAGAGTATAAATTGGAGCATTCCTATATTGGTTATGCTGGAAAATTTATCGAACCAACAATTCAACCACTTGGTTATGATTGGAAAATTGGAATAGCAGTTGTAACATCATTTGCAGCTCGAGAAGTTTTTGTTGGAACATTAGCAACAATATATAGTGTAGGTAGTCAAAGTGAAGAAGAAGCTACCATAAAAAATCGCATGAATGCTGAGGTTCGTGCTGATGGAACCAAAATTTTTAATTTTGCAACAGGCGTTTCGTTACTTCTTTTTTATGCTTTTGCCATGCAATGTATTTCAACTTTAGCCATCGTAAAAAAAGAAACTAATTCTTGGAAATGGCCAATATTTCAACTTATTTTCATGAGTGGTTTTGCTTATTTCACCGCTTTTGTTGCTTATCAGCTTTTGAAATAACTAAACAAAAGTTAAATATTCTAAATTTTATTTTGATTATCAATTCATTACAAAACAGATTAAAATTTTATTATTTGTAATTTGTCTAAATAAATATTAGATAGTATTTTTGCTGCGTAGATTTAATCTAAATAAAATGAAGCGAATACTATTTGCCCTTTACGTACTAATTTACAGTACACAAATTCAAGCTCAAGAAAACCAAAAAAACGCAAAGCAAAAAGATAGCACAAGCACTTTGAAAGAAGTAGTTATCAATGCTAGCAAGATTTTAGGAAGTAAATTTGAAGCCGAAAACAGAACCGGTTCTGCTTCTTACATTTCACCCGAAGATTTAAAAAAATTCAATTACACTGACGTTAACCGCATCCTAAGAACTGTTCCTGGTGTGAATGTTTTTGAAGAAGATGGTTACGGACTTCGACCAAACATCAGTTTGAGAGGAACTTCAGCTGAAAGAAGTTCAAAAATCACATTAATGGAAGATGGCGTACTTATTGCTCCAGCACCATACAGTGCACCAGCAGCTTATTATGTTCCGTCGCTAGCTAGAATGAACGCTGTAGAAATCTTAAAAGGAAGTAGCCAAATTCAATATGGACCTTTTACAACTGGTGGCGCAATTAATTTTCTTTCAACACCAGTTTCAAATAAATTTAGCGGAAGCATCATCAGCGATTATGGTAGTTTTAATACGAGCAGAACTAATGCTTCAATAGGTGTTGCCGACAAAAATGTTGGTGTTTTGGTACAATATTTAAACTTTAATTCGGATGGTTTTAAAAATCTTTTGAATGACCAAAATACAGGTTTTGATAAAAATGATTTTATGGCAAAATTGCATCTTACAACAGATACTGATAAAAGAGTAATTAACTCATTGGATTTGAAAATTCAATATGCCGATGAAGATGCCAACGAAACCTATTTAGGTTTAACTCAAGCGGATTATGACAAAAATCCATTTACGCGATACGCTTCGTCACAAAAAGACAACATCACAACAAAAAACAACCATATTGCCATAACACATACTTTAAAAGTTGATAAATATTTTAGTTTAACAACTACAGCTTATCGAAATTCTTTTTCAAGAAATTGGTATAAATTGGATGCTGTAACTTTTGGCGGAACTAAAAAAGGAATTACAGAAATCCTTGAAAATCCTGAAACATTAAGCGATTATTATGCAATAGTTACAGGAGAAACAAATGGAGCAAATAATTCTTTGTCCGTTAAAGCGAACAACAGAAACTATTTATCACAAGGAATTCAAATCAAATTTGATTATCATTTTACCACCGGAAATGTATTCCACGATTTAGAAATTGGAGCAAGACTTCACAAAGATGAAGAAGATCGTTTTCAATGGGTTGATGGTTATAACATCATAAGTAATCAAATGAATTTGACAAGTTCTGGTAGTCGTGGTTCTGATGATAACAGAGTTGCTTCCGCAAAAGCATTGGCATTGCATATTCAATACAAATTAAAATACAACAAGCTAACGGTTACTCCAGGATTGCGTTTTGAAACTATTGATTTATGGAACCAAAATTATGGAAAAGTTGATCCAACAAGAACTGGAGCTAATTTGGTTGAAAATGATAACCACGTGAAAGTTTGGTTACCTGGAATTGGAGCTAACTACAAATGGAACAATAATTTATCAGTTTTTGCTGGTGCTCACAAAGGATTTGCACCTCCAACTAACAGAACAGGACAAGATGCAGAAAGTAGCATAAACTATGAATTGGGAACTCGTTTTAGAGTGAAAAAATTATATGCAGAAATTGTTGGTTTTTATAACGATTACAGCAACATGCTAGGAAGTGATTTAGCAGCAAGCGGCGGAAGCGGAACTTTAGACCAATTCAACGCTGGAGAAGTTCGTGTTAACGGAGTTGAAGTACTTTTGAACTACAATGTTTTGGCTGAAACAAGCAAATTCAAAGTTCCTGTGACGTTTAGTTATACGATGACCAATACCGAATTCCTAAATGATTTTGCTAGCACTGACGGAACTTGGGGAACAATTTCAAAAGGCGATGAGATTCCATATATCTCAAAACATCAATTCCAATCGTCAATTGGTGTTGAGCACGAAAAATTTGAAGCAACCATTTCAGGAAGATTAAATGGAAAATTCAGAACGCAAGCTGGTAAAGGAAGTATTCCTTCAAACGAACTGGTTCCAAATAGTTTTGTAGTTGATTTTGCCGCAAAATATAATTTGAATAAACACATTGGCATCATAGGAAACATCAACAATGTTTTTGATACTACTTATTTGGTATCTAGAGTTCCAGCAGGTTTACGACCAGGAATGCCATTCTTTGCTTCTGCAGGTTTGGTAGCACAATTTTAATTTTCATCATGTTTAGTTAATAAAAAAGCAATCTTAGTAAGTTAAGATTGCTTTTTGTTATTTTTGATAAATGGATATACAGGAAATTTTGGTTTATGTAGTTTTGGCAGTAGCAATCGTTTTTCTACTGAGAAAATTTGTGTTTAAATCTAAAAACAAAAAAGGCAAATGCGACACCGATTGTGGTTGTCATTAACCCAAAGCAACATCTAGCATCATCATTACAATAAATCCGCCGATAAAACCTAATGTGGCAATATCGGTGTTTTTGTCTTGTTGCGTTTCTGGAATTACTTCTTCAACTACTACAAATATCATTGCGCCAGCGGCAAACGCTAAAGCATACGGTAAAATTGGAATAAAAAACATCACAGCAACCGCACCCAAAACTCCTGCAATTGGTTCTACAATTGCCGATGATTGTCCGTACATAAAACTTTTTCTTCGGCTCATTCCCATTCGTCGTAATGGCATCGAAACTGCAATTCCTTCTGGAAAATTTTGAATTCCAATTCCGATGGCAAGCGTAACTGCGCCAGCAATTGATGCTTCGGGAATACCTGCAGCAACACCACCAAACAAAACTCCAACCGCCAAACCTTCGGGAATATTGTGTAATGTAATTGCTAAAACTAACAAAGTTGTTCGTTGCCAAGGCGATTTTATACCTTCGGTTTCTTTGAAATTAATGTGTAAATGCGGCAAAACTTTATCCAATCCAAAAATGAAAAGTGCGCCAAGCAAAAACCCAACAGCTGCCGGAATTACTTTTACAAAACCTTCGCCTTTACTCATTTCGATTGCTGGTGCGAGCAAACTCCAAAAACTTGCCGCAACCATTACACCGCCAGTAAAACCAAGCATTCCATCAAGAACAACGCGGTTCATTGTTTTAAAAAAGAACACAAATGATGCGCCAAGTGCTGTTAAAAACCAAGTAAACATGGTAGCGTAAAAAGCCGCCAAAATTGGATTTATACTTTCGAAATATTCTATAATTGTTTCAAACATAATTAGTGAACGTATAAGTTATTTGCAATTTTATTGGATATCGTAATTTCTTTCGAATTGACTTCAACAAGCAACGTATCATCAAAACTTTCTTTTTCTTTTACTACAAAAGTTGAACCCAAAGCAATTTTTTGTTTGTCTAAATATTTCAAAAAATCCGAAGACGAATCTTTTACACCAATACATCGATACTCTTTGTGTAATTCAACTTCTGAAAGCAATAATTTATTGACTTTTTTCATCACACCATTCGCATCAGGAATTGGATCACCATGCGGATCAAACGCTGGAAAATCCAAGAATTCATCCAGTTTATTAATCAAAGTTTCGGATTTTATGTGTTCCAATTCTTCGGCAATATCGTGAACTTCATCCCAAGCAAAACCCAATTTTTCTACCAAAAAAACTTCCCATAAACGATGTTTTCTCACAATCATTTTTGCCGAACGAAAACCATTTTCAGTCAATGTAACACCTTGGTATTTTTGATAGGAAACCAAATCTTTTTCCGAAAGTTTCTTCAACATATCCGTAACCGAAGATGCTTTGGTATCTAGCATTCCGGCAATTGCGTTGGTATTCACGCCTTTTGGTGAAACTAACGATAAATGATAAATCACTTTTAAATAATTTTCTTCTGAAATTGTCATGAAAACGAATTGTTTACAGCAAATAAAAGAAATTTATTTCTACTTATAAAAATAAATTTTTAGTTTTGTCTAAATTTTTATTTTGATAAATGAAAAATATTTGGATATTTCTATTGGTTTTACCCTTTCTTGGATTTTCCCAGCAAAACGATACAATTCCTAAAAAAAAGGAAAACCAATTAGAAGAAGTTGTTATTTCGGGAACATTGAAAGCCGTAAGACGATTGGAAAATCCAGTTCCAGTTGAAATTATTACGGCAACTTTTTTAAAACAAAATCCAACTTCCAATGTATTTGATGCCTTGCAAAACGTAAACGGTTTGCG
>DAOLYL010000035.1:0-16190 GCA_035425765.1 Flavobacterium sp.
TAACACTAAACGCAGCAGGAACAGCAACAATATCCGTAAGTCCAACGACAACAGGTACAATTAATATAGTAAGCGTAGCAAGTTCAGGCAATCCAAGCTGTGTCAATCCACAGACGAGTAGTATTCCGATAACGGTTTTACCATTGCCAACAGCAAGTGTAACGGCAAATCCAACGACAATTTGTGAAAATGGAACAACGACTTTAACGTTTACAGGAACGCCAAACGCAACAGTAACGTACAACATCAACGGCGGAACAAACCAAACGATAACGTTAAACGCAGCAGGAACAGCAACAATATCCGTAAGTCCAACGACAACAGGAACAATCAATATAGTAAGTGTAGCGAGTTCAGGAACACCAAGTTGTGTCAATCCACAAACGAGTAGTATACCAATCACTATAGTTGAAGCGCCAATTGCTGGAGTTGCTCCACAACCGCAAGTATTGTGTGTCACTTCATCGCCAATTGATTTATTTTTATTACTTGGAAATACAGCCCAAACTGGTGGAACTTGGTCACCAGCATTGGCTAGTGGAACAGGAATTTTCAATCCAGCTATTGATTTGTCTGGAAGTTATATTTATACCGTTACAGGCAATCCATTGTGTCCGCCAGCACAAGTAACAGTTCAAATTACTGTAAATCCAATTCCAAATGCTGGAAATGATGTTGTGAATTATAACATTTGTTCAAATCAAAATTCGATAGATTTATTCACACTTTTAGGTTCAAACGCACAAACTGGCGGAACTTGGTCTCCAGCATTAGCTAGTGGAACAGGAGTTTTAAATCCTGCCGTTGATATTTCAGCAACTTATACTTATACAGTAGTTGGAATTGCTCCATGTGTTGATGATTTTGCAACAGTAGAAGTAATAATTACGCAAGGACCAGAAGCAGGAAATAATAATTCTATCACAGTTTGTCAAAACAGTCCAACTCAAGACTTATTTTTAGCGTTGGGACCAAATGCACAAACAGGAGGAACTTGGTCACCAGTATTATCAAGCGGAACAGGAGTTTTTAATCCTTCTATAGATTTGGCTGGAGATTATACATATTCACTTTCTGGAAATGATCCATGTGATAACGACGAAGCTACCATTACTGTAATCGTAAATCCAATTCCAGACGCTGGAGAGGATGGTTCACACATATTTTGTACTAACGATTCACCTCAAGATTTATTTAATTTCTTAAATGGTAATCCACAAACGGGTGGAACTTGGTCGCCAGCATTAGCTAGTGGAACTGGTGTATTCAATCCTTTGGTTGATGTTGCTACTACTTATACCTATACTGTTGGTGGGAATTTATGTGATACAGATACTGCAAATGTTATAATTACCATAGTTCAATCACCAATTGCTGGTGCTGATGGACAATTGACAACGTGTGAAAATGTAATAAGTCTAGATTTAACCACTGGTTTAGATGGAACTCAAGGAAATGGAACTTGGACAGATGATGACAATACAGGTGCATTAACTGGCAATATTTTCAACCCTTCAATCGTTGGTGTTGGTACTTATACATTTACTTACACAGTTACAGGAGGATCGTCGCCTTGTACTACAGATACTTCAGTAGTAACTGTAACGGTAAATCCATTGCCAAATGCTGGAGATTTTGTAGCGACTTCTCCAATTTGTACTTCGGTTGGAACATTTGATTTGAATACTTTATTGACAGGTCAGGATTTGGGTGGAAATTGGCTTGATAGTACAAATACAATAATAGTAAACCCAATTAATGTTAGTGCTTTGGCTTCGGGAACCTATAATTATACTTATGAAGTTACTAATTCTTGTGGAGATGACGAGCAATTAGTACAACTAGAAATCTTGCCAACTCCAGAAGTTTTAACTTCAAATGTAACTATTGCGCCAATTTGTATAGGAAATAATGCTACTATACAATTTAGTGGAATGCAAGATGGAATTTATATAGTAAATTATAATGTTTCGGGTGTAAATAATATAACAACTCAATCCGAAACTATCACAATAACTGGTGGTTTAGGAAGTTTTATTATTCCATCTACATCGCTATCTAACATCGGAACATCTACTATAACATTTGAAAATATTGCTAATACAGTAACAAATTGTACAGCTACTTTAGTAAATGTAACTTCAATTATCGAAGTGAAACCTTTATTAGATATTCTTCCAAATGTAATAACGGTTGCTAATGTTTGTCTTGGTACAGATGTTACAGTTGTATTTACTAATGCAACTAATTTCCCTGATGGAACATACCAATTTAATTATTCAATTCCAACTGGAAATCCAACTACAGGAAATTCAGGAGATGTTTTAATTACTGCAGGAAATGGTCAATTTACAATTCCTGCTTCGGTTTTTGCAACGGTTGGAAGTTATACTTTAACCATTACAGGAATAACTTCTACTGCGGAATGTTCTAATCCAACGGTTTCATCATCAGTTACTTTTGATGTTCAAGCGACGCCAAATTCAGGAACATTTACTGGATTAATTTCTATTTGTCCATCAACAGGAGTTTTAGATTTAAATTCACTTTTGGAGAATGAAGATACTGGTGGTGAATGGAAGGATAGTACTGGACAAGTTGTCAATTCTCCATTGACGATTATCAATTTTTCTCCAGCAACTTATTCTTATACCTATACCGTTACCAATTCGTGTGCTTCCGTTTCTACAACGGTTCAGTTTACTATTTTACCAAACCCACAAATAGCTTCTTTTAATATTTCAATAAATCCAAACTGTCTTGGAATTGATACAATTGTAACTTTAAATGGAATGGTAGATGGTATTTATACTTTATCCTATGATTTGTCTGGAAGTAATACCTTAGCTGGACAAACTGCAACCGTAACAATTGCAGCTGGAACAGGAACTTTTACTATTCCAAGTTCTAATTTAACCAACATTGGAACAACAGTTATCACAATTACTGCTATTTTGAATACAGTAAGTACTTGTTCTAATAATGTTGTTAATGTTTCTGCGCAAATACAAATTACACCACTTTCTTCAATTGATAGTTCTAATGTTAGTATAGCAAATGTTTGTGTTGGAGATGATTTGACTGTTCAAATAACAAATGCTACCAATCTAGTTGATGGAGTATATCAGTTTAGTTATTCCATTCCTAATGCAAATCCAACTACTGGAAATTCAGGCGATGTCACAATTACTGCTGGTATCGGACAGTTTACAATTCCTGCAGCTTCCTTTTCAACAGCTGGGAATTATATTTTAACAATCGTTGGTATTACTACTACTTCGGGTTGCGCCAATACAACAGTTTCCGCTTCAACGAATTTTGTAATTCAACCATCATTAGATATTACTGGAGCAACGGTTTCGGCTCAAGATACTTGTGTTAATTTCCAAAGTTTAGTAACTATTTCCAATGCTAATAATTTGCCAGATGATAGTTATACCATTACTTATACTTTATCAGGTGCAAATGCATTTACTGAAACCATAACAATTCCTTTTGTTTCTGGTTCAGCAATTTTTCCATTGGCACAAACCAATTTGACTAACGCTGGAGCAACAACAATAACAATTACTGATATTATTTCAACCACAGTTACATGTGGATTAAACGGAGCAACTTTTCCACCATATACTTTTGATGTAGATGAACTTGGAGCACCAACTTTAGTTCAAGAAGGTAATCTTTTCTGTGAAGACGAAAATCCAACTATTGCTAATTTATCAGCAAATATTTTAAATGGACAAACTGTCATTTGGTACACTTCTCAAACTGGCGGAACAGCTTATGCAGAAACAGATTTGTTGGTTCATAATACAATTTATTATGCTGCTTTAGTTTCACAAAGTGGATGCGAAGGAGCAACAAGATTAGAAGTTACAGTTGATTTAACCATTTGTGATGATATTCTAATTCCTGATGGTTTCTCTCCAAATGATGATACCATCAATGATACATTTGAAATTAAAAACCTGCCAATTGTATATCCTAATTTCAAATTAGAAATCTATAATCGCTATGGAAATATATTATACACAGGAAATAAAAACACACCACTTTGGGATGGAACAACAACTGAGAAAGGATTAAATGTTGGAGGAAACGTATTGCCAACAGGTGTTTATTTCTACATTTTATATTTCAATGATGGCGTTAAAAAACCAGTTCAAGGCAGATTATATTTAAGCAGATAAAGGAAATGAGTACAATTATGAAACATCGATTTTTAAAATACCTCATTGCAACAGCGCTCTTTTTGATGGCTGTAAAATCTTCTGCGCAACAAGATCCTATGTTTACACATTATATGTATAACATGAGTGTAATCAATCCTGCTTATGCTACTGATAATACGGATGTATTAAATCTTGGTGGATTGTATAGAGCACAATGGGTTGGTGCTGTTGGCGGACCAACTTCAGGAACATTTTTTGCACATAAAGCCATGTCGAAAAGAGTAGAATTAGGTGTTTCAATTGTGCATGATGAAATTGGTGATGTGGTAAATGAAAATAATATTTATGTTGATTTTGCTTATGTTTTACCAGTTTCTGAAACAACAAAATTATCTTTTGGAGCTAAAGCTGGTGTAACTTTATTTGACACCAACTTCAATGGTTTTGAATTTACTGATCCTGAACTTGATCCAGCATTTGCTAATAATATCAGTAAAGTTTATCCTAATGTTGGAGCAGGAATGTATTTGTTTGGCGATAATTATTATGCAGGAGTTTCTGTCCCAAATTTATTGATGACCAGACATCTCGAACGCCAAGATGGAATTGTTGAAACTGGAGTAGAAGCAATGCATTTTTTTATCACTGGTGGTTATGTTTTCAAATTTAACGATAACGAAAATTTCAAACTAAAACCAGCTTTCATGGCAAAAGCAGTTTCTGGCGCACCATTATCCCTTGATGTAACGGCGAATATGCTTTTCAATAATAAATTTGAATTTGGAGTTGGTTATCGTCAAGGCGATTCGGTTTCAGGATTGGCTAGTTTCTATGTAACACCAACATTGCGAATTGGCTACTCGTATGATTATACATTAACCAATTTACGAAATTTTAATTCAGGTTCGCATGAAGTATTTCTATTATTTGATATTGATTTTGGAAAACTTTCAGGAAAAGGATATGATAAATCACCGCGTTTCTTTTAATACTTAGGCATGAAAAAAATATTCTACATACTATTTATCATCGGTTGTTTTTCAAATCTTTTTGGACAAAAAAAAGGTACGGTAAAACAAGCCAATAAGTTATTTGAAAGAAAGGCGTATGTCAAAGCTGCAGAAATGTATGAGCAGTTAGAAACCACCAAAGAAGTACTTCAAAACCTTGGTGATAGTTATTATTACAACTTTCAGATGCAGAATGCCGTTCGTGCTTATGGTTCATTGTTTTTTTCGCACAAAGACAGTTTGAAACCAGAAGTTTATTTTAGATATGCTAATGCGCTAAAAGGAATTGCCGATTTTGACAAAGGTGATGCTATCATGAAAGAATATTTGGGCTACGAACAAAACACACCTAAATTTATGAAAAACATCACTAGGAATGGGGCTTTTACCTATAAACTAGTGATGATGTCAAAAAACAAAACCAACGGAGATTTTGGTATTTCTTTTTATGGCGATAAAGTAGTTTTTGCTTCCTTGCGAAATGCCGAAAATGCTGCTTATGGTTGGAACGAAAGACCTTATCTTGATTTGTTTTCAGCCACAGTAAACAATGAAGGGCAATTGACAAATGTTGAGCCATTTCCGGAAGAAATAAATACTAAAACCCACGAAAGCTCAGCCGTTTTTACGTCTGATTTACAAACGATGTATTTCAATAGAACTGGCGACAAACAAGTGCAAATTGGCAACGAACGATTTGCAACCGTAAAATTATTTAAAGCCGAGTTCAAAGAAGGAAAATGGACAAATGTAACAATGTTGCCTTTTTCTAGCGATGAATATTCGGTGGAACATCCTGCGCTTTCAAAAGATGGAAAACAACTATTCTTTGCCAGCGACATGTTAGGCACTTTAGGTTCTATGGATATTTTTGTGGTAGATATTAACGAAGATGGAACCTACAGTCAACCACGAAACTTGGGTGAAACAATCAACACAAAACAGAGAGAACAATTTCCGTTTATAGCCGATGATGGTTCACTCTATTTTGCTTCTGATGGTCATCAAGGTCATGGGAATTTGGATATTTTTATGAGCTATAAAATTAGCGAAACGGAGTTTGACAAACCGCAAAATCTCGGATTAACTATCAATAGCGAAATGGATGATTTCAATCTAATTCTAGATTATAAAACAGGTAAAGGTTATTTTTCATCCAACAGAACTGGCGATGACAATCTTTACACAGTTGCCATGGAAGAAAACAAACTACTCTTTGCAGTTGAAGGAGTTGTTCGTGATAAAAATTCTTTGCAGTTACTTCCAGGAACGACGGTAAAACTTTATAACGAAGCAGGCGAATTAATTGAAGAAGTTGTTGTTGGAAAAGATGGCGACTTTGTGTTCAACACAGAGCCAGATAAGAAATACAAAATCATTGCGTTTAGAGATTTTTATATTCCAGCCGAAGCTTATTTTGACACTAGCATAAAAGGAAAAGTTTTCATTGATTTAGAAATGAAAGTGGAGTCGTATTCTGATGCGGAGAAAAACATTAAAAAAGATGCCGAAGGTTCGTTCTTTATTGAGTTAGAAAATATCTATTTTGATTTAGATAAATCAGTAATTAAACCTCAAGCCGAGCAAGTACTTAATGGATTGTTAGCACTTCTTAAAAAATATCCATACATGGAAATTGAAATTGGAGCACATACCGATTCGCGTGCTTCTGATATGTATAATTTACGATTATCTAACCGAAGAGCTGCTGCTGCTTTAGAGTATTTAGTTCAAAATGGTATTGATAGAAAACGTCTTCGCTCAATTGGTTATGGCGAGACAAGATTATTAATTATTTGTCCAAAAAATGATTGTACAGAAGCTGAACATGCAACCAACAGAAGATGTACGTTTAGAATATTGAAATAATAGTTGTTGAATTTTTAGTTGTTTTTTAAAATTGGGTACAAATGCACACTAACAAGTGTGCATTTGTTTTTTATATAATAATTGATTAACACAAAAATTATCCATTTTCAATACGAATCCTTACTTTTGTTTTTCAATCTTTACCTCATGAAAAACTTCAACACAATTATCCTTTTACTACTAGTAAATTTGTCTTTTGCTCAAAATAAACAGCCCAAATTGGTTGTCGGAATTGTTATTGACCAAATGAAAATGGAATATTTATACCGTTTCAACAGCGACTTTTCTGAAAATGGTTTTAAACGATTGATGAACGAAGGATACACTTTTCACAACATGCACTATAACTATATGCCAACTTATACTGCGCCAGGACATGCTTCTATTTATACAGGAACAACGCCAGCAATGCACGGAATTGTTAGCAACGAATGGTTTCACAGAACTTTAAAAAAAGAAGTGTATTGCACAGACGATGATTCGGTTTCAACCTTAGTCGCAGGAACTGATAAAGAAGGTAAAATGTCACCAAAGAACCTGCAAACAACTACTATAACTGACGAATTAAAATTGGCTACTAATTTCAAAGGAAAAGTTATTGGTATGAGTATTAAAGACCGTGGAGCAATTTTACCTGCAGGACATTTTGCTGATTGGGCATTTTGGTACACTAAAACAGGAAACTTTATCTCTAGCTCGTTCTATGGAAAAGAATTGCCAAGTTGGGTAACCGAATTCAATAACGAAAAACAATATGAAACCTATTTAACCAAAGGTTGGAATTTGTTGAAGCCCATCGAAACCTACAACGAAAGTTTAATTGATGATAACCCTTACGAAGGAAAATTGTATAAAAAACCACCTGTTTTTCCTTATGATTTAAAAGGAATGTATGAAGGAAACGATGCTGGAGTTTTGAGAGTAACACCTTTTGGTAACGATGTTCTTGCAAATTTAGCCAAACGAGCCATCGAGAAAGAAGCATTAGGAAAAGACGATATCACTGATTTTCTTGCGGTAAGTTTTTCTTCAACAGATTATATTGGACATACTTTTGGGCCGCGTTCTATAGAAACTCAAGATACTTACTTGCGTTTGGATTTGACCATTGCTGATTTTTTAAACTATTTAGACAAAACAGTTGGCAAAGGCAATTACCTTGTTTTTATGACTGCTGATCATGCTTGTGCCGAAAACTCATCGCACCTAAAAGACCATAAATATGAAGTGGACAACATCAGTTATAAAGACGTATCTAAAGATTTAACCGCTTTTTCTAATGCAACTTTCGGAGCCAATTTACTATTGAAATACGATAGTTATAATGTGCATTTTGACAAAGACATGATTAAATCAAAAGGACTAGATTTAACTAAAGTAAAACAAAGCTTCAAAGATTTTCTTTATACTAAAAACTACGTAAAAAGAGTTTACACAGAAGAAGAAATTCTAGCTTCATCGAGCAACGACCAATTGTTGAGTTTTGTCTATAAAGGATATGATCCAACCCAAAACGGTGATTTGTATTTTGTATATAAACCTGGTTTTGTAGAATATTCGGCTACGGGTGCAACTCATGGTTCTCCTTACACTTACGACACTAATGTGCCATGTATTTTCTTTGGTTGGAATATCCCAAAAGGAAAATCACACGACAAAAAAGTAATCACTCAAATAGCACCAACTTTAGCTCAGAAACTAAAAATCACCTTGCCCAACGGAACGGATAGTGAAGTGTTGGAAGAGGTTTTAGATTAATAATAATTGAAGAACAGTACTACTTTTTTAGAAATAAAATCATCCTAAAATAACTATGAATTCCTAGGTTTAGGATATGTTATTTTAGGACAATAAAAAAATTAATCCCAAGTGTTTTGAGATGACATTGCATATTTTCCTGCGCCAGTAAAAAATAAAGCCACAGCACCAAGAAGATACAACATTAATAATTCGTTGGCATATCCACCATGTTCTGAAATGGAAAAAATGTCTTTACTATGTGCAACTCCAACAGCAACAACGCAATTAATAGCTAAGATTACAGCAGCAATTCGTGTTCGCCAGCCAATTAAAATGGCTAATGGTGCTAAAACTTCTCCAATATAAACAGCATAGCCAAATGTTCCCATCGATTGCACAAGAAATTCGATACCGTGAAGCAATTTTGCAACGCCATGAAAAAGCATTAATCCGCCAACGCTAATACGAAGCAATAATAATCCGAGGTCAGTGTTTTTACTCATTTTTATTTTTGTTTTTTGGTTTGAAAAATAAAGATAGAAAAAGAAGTTTGAAAAAAGAACAACACTTCATCCTGAAAATTCTACAGTTCGGTAAACTATTATTTTATAGTTGAGGTAGATTATACAATTTTGTCCTATCAAAATACAACCATTATGAAAACTTTTTACAATCTAGTTTTATTTTTTATCAGCGTTACGGCTTTTGCACAAAACGAAATTTCGGGAACGGTTCTTGACGAAAAAAGCAAACCTATTGCTGGTGCTAACATCTATATTGATGGCTCGTATGACGGCACATCGTCTGACGAAAACGGAAAATTTACTTTCACAACTACAACCACGGGCAACCAAAACTTGATTATTAGCTATGTAACTTATGAAACGTTGACAATTGCAATTGACGTTACTAACGCTAAAAATAAAACCTATAAAATGCGCGAAAGCGTTAACACTTTAGATGCAGTTATCGTTACGGCTGGAACGTTTGACGCTGGCGAAAAAGCCCGTGTTTCGGTCTTGAAACCGTTGGACATTGTGACTACGGCTGGTGCAATGGGTGATATTGTTTCGGCATTGCAAACTTTGCCAGGAACGAACACCGTTGGTGAAGATGGACGACTTTTTGTTCGTGGTGGCGAAGCTGATGAAACTCAAACGTTTGTTGATGGAATTCGCGTAGCACAACCTTATGGTGCAACAACGGCTAATGTGCCAACGCGTGGTCGATTTTCGCCATTTCTTTTTAGTGGAATGTCGTTTTCAACAGGTGGTTATTCTGCGGAATATGGCGAAGCGTTATCGAGCGTTTTGTTATTGAATACCCAAGACGAAATGGTGGAAGAAAAAACAGATATATCACTAATGACGGTTGGTTTAGGATTAGCCAACACTCAAAAATGGGGAAAAAACTCCATCTCTTTCAATACGGCTTACATCAATTTAGAACCTTATCAAAAGTTAGTTCCACAAAATGCCGATTGGAATAAACCTTACCAATCGCTTTCGGGCGAAGCCGTTTACAGACATGATTTTGAAAATGGTTTATTCAAATTATACGCTGCTTTTGATGCTTCGCAGTTTGATATTAATCAGGAAAGTATCAATTCTACAGCCAAAACTAGAATTGATTTAAACAATAATAACTTCTATTTGAATGGTTCTTATAAAGCAAATCTTAGTAACCAATGGCAGTTTTTCTCTGGATTGAGCTATGGTTATGGTCAAAACAAAATTGGGATTAATCTTGACGATGCACAAAATGATGAGCATTCGTCTCACATGAAATTGCGATTGAAAAAATCATTTTCTGATAGAGTAAAACTAACGTTTGGTTCAGATTATTTTATTACAAAATTTGACGAAAGTTTTAAAGAAAATTTGGGTGATACGTTTGCTATTGGTTACAACGCAAATATCGCTGCGGCGTATGCAGAAACGGATATTTTCTTTTCAAAAAACTTTGCAATGAAGCTTGGTGCGAGACTTTCTAACAACGATTTGCTTGATGAAACAGTGCTTTCTCCTCGCGCATCAATGGCGTATAAGGTTTCTAAAAACGGTCAGTTCTCTTTGGCATATGGAAGTTTTTCGCAAGCTCCACGACAAGAATATTTAAAATATGCCGATTATTTAAGCAGCGAAAAAGCATCGCATTATATTTTGAACTACCAGTATAACAAGGATAGAAGAACGTTTAGAGCTGAGGCATATTTTAAAGATTATGCTGATTTAGTGAAGTTTGACACGGATAGCCCGCAATTTAATAGTAACTATTTCAACACTGGAGAAGGATATGCAAAAGGGTTAGACATCTTTTGGAGAGATAATAAATCGGTAAAGAATTTAGAATATTGGGTTTCGTACTCTTATATCGACACGCAGCGAGATTATAGAAACTACCCAGAAACAGTTACGCCAAGTTTTGTGGCAAAACACAGTTTAAGCGTAGTATCAAAATGGTGGATAAACAAATGGAAGTCGCAGGTGAGCATCACCAATAGTTTTTCATCAGGAAGACCATACAACAATCCAAATGAAGCTAACTTCATGGCAGGAAGAACAAAAAGTTATAACAGTTTGAGTTTGGGTTGGGCATATTTGATTTCGCAACAAAAGATTTTGTATTTCTCAGCGTCAAATGTATTGGCTACGCAAAATGTTTTTGGTTATGAATATGCAAACACTGTTAATGCCAATGGAACATTTGACAGAAGAGAAATTCGCCCAACAGCCGATCAGTTTTTCTTCGTAGGTTTCTTTTGGACAATTAGCGATAATAAGAAAGACAATCAGTTGAATAATCTTTAAGTTGCAAAGTAGCAGAGACATAAAGTTAAAATGATAGTATATCTACAGCATGCTTTGAAACTTTGAAACTCTGCTACTTTGAAACTTAAAGAAAACAATTCATCCACCAAAATCAACAGTTCAGTAATAATAAATTTTATAGCCAACAGAACCGATATACTTTTGGACTATAATTAAAGAACAAGTTTCAATTAATCAATTAAAAAAATCAACAATTTAAAACCTTAGAAATTATGAAAACATTTATCATCATCACCGCTTTTTTGGTTAGCACAATGCTAACTGCACAAACACAGTATGAAACAGGAATGCAAAAAGCATTATCACTTTGGGGTGAAGGAAAAGCAACAGAAGCTTCAGCGTTATTTGAAAGAATTGCTTCTGCAGAAAAAACAAATTGGTTACCAAATTATTACATCGGAATGGTAAATGCTACAGAAGCTTTCAACCCAAAAAACAAAGATAAAGTAGCTTCATTGATTGAAAAAGCCCAAGATGCTATCGACCAAGCAAGTGTTATTTCGCCAAACAATGCTGAAATAATGGTGCTACAAGCAATGCTTTACACAGCCATTTTAGTACAAGATCCAATGACCAACGGAATGAAATATTCGGGATTAGCGATGGAACAATATTATAAAGCTCAGGCAATTGCGCCAAACAATCCAAGAGTAATGTTCTGCAAAGCGGAGTTTGAAATTGGTGGTGCAAAATGGTCTGGAGCTGATACAAAACCAATGTGTGCACAAATTGCAAAATCAATCGAACTTTTTGCTACTTTTAAAACGGATACGCCATTTGCTCCAAATTGGGGATTAGACCGAGCGCAAGAAGCGTTGAAAGGTTGTAAATAATAGTTTTTATTGTAGAAACTTTTTAAATTTTATTCAAAACTAGTGTCATGAAAAATAGATATTTAAGAGAATTTCCAAGAGCAATCGTAATAGGTTTAGGGATTTTTTGTATCATAACCTTAATAAATGTATTGAATGGAGCTAGTTTACAATTTAATGACGGATTAAAATCAACATTTCTATATACATTACTTTACACGACATCTTTACATTTAGCAAACACATCATTATTTATTTTTTTAGATAAAATTTTTAAAGAAGAGCGATTTTCAAAACGAAGAATCTTTATTGGGTTTACTTTATCATTTGTTCTTTCTTTATTGGTCATTTTTATACTGCGCGTTTTTGAAGACGTAGTGATTGAAGGTCAAACGCTTACTGGTTTTATTAAGAATGAAAAAGCTTCAAATTATATAGTTGCATCAGTCTTTACTTTTGTAGTAATATCAATTGTTCACATCATTTATCTTTATAAATATTATCAAGAAAATAAGCTCAAGGAACAAAAAGTTATCGCCGGAACAGCCAACGCAAAGTTTGAAAGTTTAAAAAACCAAATTGATCCTCATTTCTTATTCAATAGCTTGAATGTATTGAGTTCTTTGATTGAAGAAAATCCAGATAATGCGCAACGATTTACGACTTCACTGTCCAAAATTTACCGCTACGTTTTGGAACAAAAAGACAAAGAATTAGTTCCAGTTGAAGAAGAATTGCAATTTGCCAAAACGTATATGAATTTGCTGAAAATGCGTTTTGAAAACAGTATCAGCTATGAAATTCCAACTGATTTCGATAATATAGAAGCTAAAGTCGTTCCGTTATCGTTGCAACTTTTATTAGAAAATACAATTAAACACAATGTAGTTAGCGAGCAAAAGCCGTTGCACATTAAGATTTATATCGAAAACAATTATTTAATCATCGAGAATAATTTACAAAAGAAAGAAGTGCTTCAAGATAGAAAAGGCGTTGGACTGCAGAACATCGTTAATCGCTATGCACTGATTTCAGAACGAAAAGTTTTGGTGGAAGAAACATCAGAAGTTTTTAAAGTAAAAATTCCAATTTTAACCAAACAAATTGTCATCATGGAAACACAAAATATTTATAACGAAAATATGGCTTATGCCAAAGCTAAAGATAGAGTAAACCAATTAAAAGGATTTTATGGCAACCTGATTTCCTACTGTTTTGTTATCCCGATTTTAATTTTTATAAATCTAAGCACTTCAAAATTTCAATGGTTTTGGTTCCCAATGTTGGGTTGGGGAATGGGTGTAACGTTTCACGCACTTGAAGTTTTCGGTTATGGAAAAACATGGGAAGAAAAGAAAATTAGAGAAATTCTTGAGAGAGAGAACAGTCAGAACAACAAATGGAATTAGTCATGGAAAATCAAGACAGTAAGAGTATTTTAGAACAACTCGCTCGAGATAGAGTAAACAAGTTAAAGAAGTTTTATACCCATTTGTTTATCTACGCCATTGGAATAGTGTTTTATATACTGAAAACATATTTTAATGTACCATTTGACTTTTTACCACTAAGATATATAAATGAATTTGTAATGTGGGTTTGGACTTTTTTCTTAGTAGTTCAAGGAATACAAGTGTTTTTTGCTGAAAAAATTTTTGGTTCAAAATGGGAACAAAAGCAAATTGATAAAATACTAGAGAAAGAAAAAACATCCAATAATAAATGGGAGTAATCATGGAAACGAATAATAACGAATACGAAAGATACCAAAAAGCTAAAAAGCAAGTAGAAGAAATCAAAGGGTTTTATGTTCATCTTTCTTCTTATATTGTAGTGATGTTAGTGTTGATTTTTATCAATTTAAAATATACACCACAGTATTTATGGTTTTTTTGGTCACTATTAGGTTGGGGAATTGGACTATTCATTCACGCTGCTTTGGTTTTCAAATTCTTTACCTTTATAGGAAAAGATTGGGAAGAAAAAAAGATTAGAGAATTTATGGAAGAAGAAAAATCAAAAAACAAATACAAGTAATCATGGAAAATCAAGACGAAATTAGATATCAAGAAGCAGCAAAACGCGTAAAGAAAATTAAAGGATTTTATTCACATTTAGGTGTTTATATTGTTGTAAACATTATGCTTTTTCTTTTGAACACACAAAATTTTAATGCTGGAGAAGATTATTTGCAATGGAAGAATTTCACAACGCCATTCTTTTGGGGAATTGGTTTGGTTGCTCACGGACTTTCGGTTTTTCTTCCAAGTATGATTTTAGGAAACAACTGGGAAGAAAAGAAAATCAAAGAATTAATGGACAAAGAAAAGAACAATAAATGGGAATAATTTTGAAACTCAATCACCAATAGATAATAAACGCCAATGGAAACTATTTTTACAATTTTACTAATCATTCACATTATCGCTGGAAGCATCGGATTGCTAACAGGAACAATAAATATCATAAAAAAGAAAGGTGATAAAGCGCATAAAAATGTAGGTAAGTTTTTCTTTTACAGTATGTTGATAAATGGTTTCGCAGGTTTGATAATGTCATTAATTCATAGAAATGATTTTCTGCTGATTGTTGCTGTTTTTTCTATTTATATGGTGGCAACAGGACAACGTTTTCTTTCTTTAAAACAGTTGAATAAAGAACAAAAACCAAAAGCTATTGATTGGATTTTGACTTATACCATGTTAGTTTTTGCATTTCTTTTCATCACTTATGGAAGTTATTTATTGATAAACAAAGTCAATTTTGGAATAGTACTTCTTGTTTTTGGAGTAGTTAGTTGTTTGATGGCGATAAAAGACATCAAAGTCTATAAAGGCAATATCAAAGAAAAAAACTATTGGTTGTTATTGCATATTCAGAGAATGGTTGGTTCCTATATTGCTGCATTGACGGCTTTTATCGTGGTGAATAATCATTTTCTGCCAGGAATTGTTGGTTGGTTGCTGCCAACAGTAATTTTTACACCATTAATTGTCAAATGGACCAAGCAATATAGAGTACAAATTTAAAGTTCCTTTTTACGCAGAATAAAGTTTAGAAGTCAAATAACCAAATCCACAAATAGCCCAACATGAACATCATTATAATTGAAGACGAAAAACCAGCCGCACGATTATTGCAAAGAAAGGTTGAAAAATTTGGCTTACAAGTCAACACCATGTTGCATTCGGTCGAAGAAGCCATCAATTGGTTCAACAGTAACCAACATCCTGATTTGATTTTTCTGGATATTCAACTTTCCGATGGATTGTCGTTTGAAATATTTGAGCAAATCGAAATCAAAAGTGCCGTGATTTTCACCACTGCTTATGATGAATATGCGTTGCGTGCGTTTAAATTAAACAGTATTGATTATTTGTTGAAACCTATTGACGAAGACGATTTGGAAATTGCGGTTAATAAATTCAAAGCTAGAAACGTTGCTGCTCCAAGTTTGTCCTTAGACTTCGAAATGATTAAAAAAATGTTGGTTAACCCAATGGATCGCGAATATAAAAAACGCTTCACGATAAAAATGGGACAACAACTGAAAATGATTGCCATTGAAGAAGTAGAATGTTTCTATAGCGAAAACAAAGGAACATATCTCCATACATTGGATAATCGTGATTATTTGTTAGACAACACTTTGGAACAACTTGAAACCGAACTTGATCCAAAACTATTTTATCGAGTTTCAAGAAAATTCATCATCCCGATGAAAGCGATTAAGGAAATTCAGTTGCACAGCAATTC
>DAOLYL010000036.1:0-3122 GCA_035425765.1 Flavobacterium sp.
TATTGTGATAGTAAATAGGAGTAGAAAGGTGTATAATGGTTTCATGGGTATTCTTGTTTTAATACATTTAAAAAGTTATTGGTTTAAGTTGATTGGCACGGATTACAAATCCGAACTTTCGGGGTTAAATTTATTTACTTTTAATAATTTATTTGTAAAGTAATAAATATAATTATTGTTATTATTCCAATTATAATTTCAGGTGAAACATTATTGAAGATTTCTGGTTTTTTGGAAAAAGAATATACAATCAAACACATGGCAGATATAGAAAACAAAAGTATATATCCTCTTTCACCATCTTTTGTGTCTACAATATTCCTGCACTCCAAGTTAAGATATTCTTTGTCATTTTTAATTAAAGAATGAATTTCACAAGTCTTTTCATTGTCAAAATTTTCTATCTCTGTATTTAAAATTTTAATTGAGATTGTATCTGATTTTTTTATTTCATTCAAAATTTCGTATTTATTAGCACATGCATAATCAAAATAAGCAATTTCAAAAGTAGATTTATTATTTATGCATTTAAATTGTATCCATCTTCTACCACGTTTACCTTTTGTTTCCATAAATATTGGATTTTTTGCAACAACTAAATTTTCAATTGAATTTAAATCCGAAAGTTTTATAATATAACTTTCATTTTTCACTTTTAACAAAAAGTACATTCCAATCATAAAGCAAATAACTGCTACTGCTATGTAGTCTTTTCGTTTTTTTTGCCATTCATCAAGCTCTTCTTCCATTGATTTCATGGGTATTCTTATTTTAAAACATTTAATAAGTTATTTGTTTAAGTTAATGGGCACGGATTGCAAATTTGCGCTATCGGGGGTTATCTTCTTCCATCTCTTTTTCAAAATCCTCTATTTTTTTTAGATAAATGTCTTTTGAATATGTTAAGTATGAAAGTGTATTGTCAATATATTTTCTTAAACCACCAGAAGTATTTACTCTTAAGGCAGAAACCGATTTATGCAAAATTTCAAATTCTTTAATATCAAATGGATCTGTAAAAAAAGTACTTGGTAAAATTGTATAATGTTTTGCATTTCCAGTTTTAAATGGACAATTATATTCAATAACTGTCTCATCGTCATAAAACTCATTTTTGAATTCAGCAGTTGGATGTGCTACAATTCCATATAGATTTAATTCTTCTTGAAGTAAGTATGCATCAATCAAAGGTTGACCAAAAAAAATTGAATTTTCAAAATCTAATGTCATTTTTCCAAAAGCAACTCCGCCTTTGTGTGGAATTCCGTCTTTAAATAAATCTTCAGACAATGCAGAAATACTAGCTATAAAATTTTCTTGACTACTTTGAGAATCATCTCTTGAATAAATCATTATACTATCTGAATACGTCATCATTATAATATTAATATCAAAATTATCAGAATCATAATCAACTGAAAATACCGATTGATTTACTTTCATCGCATTAGAAACTTTTTTCATCATTTCGTATACAGTTTCATGATTATTTCTTGCAACTAAATCTTTAAAACCCATAATATCCATTATACCAACAAATCGATTTGCGGTTATTTCCCACGGAACGTTTTTCTTATTTTTATCTTTAGTCATTTTTCCCATGATTTAATTATTAGTTCAATTTTGAAGATTTAGTTTTAGCTTGCCGCTAACTTGCACATATCTATGACATTTTTACACAAATTTTCTAACAATTAAGATAGCCTTATACAACAAATGTTCAAACTTTATTATTCCAAATATAAAAAAACAACCACCACGATTTTAAAAAGTAAGAATACTTTATCAACAATAACTTTTACTAAAAGTTAATTTCTTTTGGTTTGCATTCAATCTGTTATAAGCTAATCAACTTATATTTAAAATACTACCTCTACGGAGCAAAAAAAACACCGTACTTGTTACAACAAACATCGTACTGAGCAAAAAAAATACCGTACTGAGCAAAAAAAACATCGTACTGAGCAAAAAAAACACCGTACTTGTTACAAAAAACATCATACTTGTTGCAAAAAACATTGTAATGAGTAAAAAAAACACGGTACTTTTTTAATAAAAACAATGTTTTATTAAAAAAAATATAGCTGCTAAACTCACTATTTATGGGTGTTTTAAAAAAAAACAAAAATTTTTTTAGTAAAAAATATAATTTTTCTACAATTCTTACGTTATCTGTTTGTAACCAACTGCATAGAAGCAGTTTATAATAATAGTATAAGCATGAAATGATAATTACTTGGTATATTCTCGTACGGAAAAAAGGCGTCTTTCAGAAGAAGACGTTAGCCAGTTTTTATTAATTTAAAATTATATCATTATGAGTAGGTTTTATTTCCCGCAAAAATACGCGGACTTGGTTTTATGGTTAACAAATTATAAAACAAAGCTACCTCTTTACATGAACGAGTTAAGCTTGACACAAGCTGAGGTAGATGAAGAAGTTGCGCTATGCGACAAGATGATTGAAGCCATCAACTTGGTGCTAACTCAAAAGAATTTGTTGAACAGTGCTATAAACGCTCGCAACGAATCGGTTAAAGATTTGGGCACGCAATTGCGCTATGGTGTTGCCCGCCAAAAAACGGCTAAGCTCTACACGCCAGCTATTGGTGAGGATTTAGCTGTTGTTAGTTCTACTCCAGAGTTTAACCCAGAGGATTTTAAACCAGGTTTATCGGTTAGCCTTTTTGGTGGAAAAATCCGAATTCGTTTTACTAAAAAAGAGGTAGATGGCATTAATTTGTATCAAAGACAAAAGGGTAGTGCTAACTGGAAATTGGTTTCACGATTGACTAAAAGTCCGTTTGATTATCATCCAGTATTGGCTGTTGAAAACCAACCAGAGCATTTTGAATTTCGTGCTTTTGGAGTAATAAAAGATAAAGAAATAGGTTTGGCAAGTGCAATTGCTGAAATTGTTTTTGGGGAATAAAATTTAATTAATAATTGTTTGCCACACAGAATTTTGGTTAGGTTCTGTGTGGTTTTTTTAGCTTTTTATTTGGTTAATTATTTTTTAAACCACATAGGTTTCATAGGTTTAGTGGTGAATAAAAAAGGCGTTTCACTTAAAATAGTTTTGCATAGCTATGTGAGCCAAGAATTGGTCTTTGTAGTTCTTT
>DAOLYL010000036.1:3222-16163 GCA_035425765.1 Flavobacterium sp.
TCTTTCCTCTTTCTTCTTTCCTCTTTCCTCTTCAATCCAATTAAAAAAAACTTAGTAACTTAGCCACTCAGAACCTTAGCCACTCAAAAAAAATGAAAACCATCGCTGTTATTCCTGCTCGCTATGCTTCCACACGATTTCCTGCCAAGCTGATGCAGGATTTGGGAGGCAAAACAGTCATTACCCGAACGTATGAAGCTGCTGTAAACACGGGCTTGTTTGACGATGTGTTTGTGGTAACGGATAGCATTTTGATTTATGACGAAATCATCAGCCAAGGCGGCAAAGCCATCATGAGTGTGAAAGAACACGAAAGCGGCAGCGACAGAATAGCCGAAGCGGTAGAACATCTCGATGTGGATGTAGTAGTAAATGTGCAAGGCGACGAACCGTTTATCAACGCCGAACCTTTGGCAAAAGTGCTGGAAGTGTTTAGAAATGACTTTGACCAAAAAGTAGATTTGGCCTCGCTGATGGTTGAAATCACTAACGAAGACGATATCAACAATCCGAATAACGTAAAGGTAGTAACCGATCAAAGTGGTTTTGCCTTGTATTTTTCACGTTCGGTAATTCCTTATCCACGCGAGACCAACGTTGGTGTTCGCTATATGAAACACATCGGGATTTATGCTTTCCGCAAAGAAGCACTGCTGGCGTTTTATCACTTGCCAATGAAATCCTTAGAAGCTTCTGAGAAACTAGAACAACTGCGCTACCTAGAATATGGTAAACGCATCAAAATGGTCGAAACTACTCATGTTGGGATTGGGATTGATACTGTGGAAGATTTGGAAAAGGCGAGGAGGATGATTTGAGTGGTCAGTGTTCAGTTTTTAGTGTTCAGTCTCAGTTTTCAGTCTCAGTCTCAGTTATAGTAATTTTAAAAACAGAAATTCAGATGAACTTTTTTCGTAAAATTAAAAACCTATTCGATAGGAGAAAAGCGATTAATGAAATCTACGACGACATAAAAAATTTAGATGAAGTTTTATTAGAAAAAAGGCTTGAGATTTTAAATGAAATTGCAACACCAAAGTTTGCTGAAATTGGACTAAACCATTGGAACGGTAAATATTTATGGTTTAGTGATTTTAACGAAGATGGAATTAAATTTGTTGTAGAATATAATGTTTTAAAAGGTTTTGGTGGTTCTTTTTCTTTTGGAATTTGTTACGATTTTATTCCTACCATTTCCTCACAAAACAAATTTATATATCATAAAACAGATAAGTCAACTAAAATCATTTATTATAAAAGATTAGAAGGTTGGCAAAAAAGCTATGAAAATAACAGTCGAATAAATCCAGACAGGATAAGTACTGTGAATGAAGAAAAATTTAGAAAAAGTTTAAAAAATGTTATTGAGAATAATATACTAAACTAAAAAAATGGTTTGAAGAAAATAAGACAATTGAACAAAATATAACAAGTCTTTTAGGTGAAATAAAAAATCCGACTTATGAAATTGGAAGGCGAACAATTTCGTTTGAATATATACTTGGTTTTATAAATGCTAAAAATAATGATTTTGATTCTGCTGAATTTTGGATAAAGAAACATTTTGACAACAGTGGCAATGAGGTTGAACAAAATTTAGTACTAGAAAAATTGAAAGCACTAAAAAAAAACTGCAACTGAAAACTGCAACTGAAAACTGCAACTGAAAACTGCTAACTGAGACTGCGACTGAAAACCGCGACTGCCAACTAATTAACGAAGCTTCTTAATCGTAAACAATTCATTATGCACTTCCACTTTCGGATACATTCGTAGGGAATAATTACCGCCAAATTTTGATTTGTAGCTGCTGTTGCGTTCTTCGTCGGCTTTGTTGATAACCATAGTGTTGAACAATATAAAACCATTTACATTGAGGATATCATGAATTCGTTGGATGAAAAAATCTTGGAATAAAAAATTGGGCATCGTTGTATCTTGAAAGATATCGATAATGATTAAATCATAAGTGGCTTTGGTTTTTAGAACATACTCAAACGCATCGTCTATAATGATGGAACAATTAGGGATTTTGTTGAGTTCAAAATAGTGGTTGGCAAGGTCAATTACACTTTCGTCTATTTCTACACCAATGATTTTGCCTTTGCATTTTATTTCGTCCACTAGGGTTTTGATAACACTTCCGCCAGCCACACCAAGTACTAATACCGTTTCAAAATTGCGGATGCGCTCAAACCCGATGTATTTTAAACCTTTGCGAAGAATGCGTTGCAAACTGCCATAGGAGTAGTTGGTGTTTTTACTGTCCAATACCAATTCGCCATTGTTCCAAGTTACTTCCAGGGTTTTGCTCACGGGAGAGTTTTTCTTGTGGATGTTGATGGGAATAAAATAACTGAACAGCTTTCGGAGCATGGCAAATAATTTTCTCAAATATAAATCATAAATAGTAATTTTACGAAAAATTTACACGATGAAAAAACGATTGTACCAATTTATTTTTATCAAGCTATTGGGATGGAAAATCGTTGGCACGATTGAACCTGAAGTTAAAAAATGTGTCATGGCAGTAATTCCGCATACGTCTAACTTTGATTTCTTCCTCGGATTATTCACTCGTGGTATTATGGGTTTGGAAATGAACTTTGTAGGCAAAAAAGAATTGTTTGTCTTTCCGTTTGGCTATTATTTTAGAAGTATTGGTGGCGCAGCATTAGACCGATCGGGCGGAAAAAACAATGTAGATGCTACTGTAGATGTTTTCAACTCCAGAGAAACTTTCCGAATGGCAATTGCTCCCGAAGGCACTCGAAAAAAAGTAACCGAACTCCGAACTGGCTTTTATTACATTGCGCACAAAGCCAATGTGCCAATAATTCCCGTAGCGTTTGACTATGGAAAAAAAGAAGTAAATCTTGGCGCACCATTCTATACTACAGGTAATTATGATGCGGATATTACTATCATTCTGCAACACTTCAAAGGCGTGAAAGGAAAAATTTTAGAAAAACAATACATTTTTTAAAACCAAGGTGATTTTGTTCTCGTATATGATTAAAATTTTAAAACCTAATTATTTATGAAAACAAAAATCGTAACATCCGCTTTGCTATCATTAGCATTATTTTCGTGTTCAGACAGTGACAACGAATCTAAAAAAGAATTCAAACTTTTTACAACCAGTAACACTACTGGAAAAGTATCGGTAACCGATATGTCAACCACTACACCAATGACGTCTAGTTTTACTGTAGCGTCAACAGATGCTGACGGTGCATATTATTTTGACGATACTGACGAATTTATCCTTGCTTCAAGAAGCAATAATAAGGTAGAACTTTATGATGGCGTTTCAGAAGCAATTACTTCGGCTGCTACTAGCTTAACATTGGGAGCTTCAAGTACAGTTGATTTTAACAACGCAAGAGAAATTGCCGTTATGGGTGATAAAGTTGTGGTAACACAAGATCAAAACGCAGCGAATAGTAATACGAACAAACTAATCGTATATCAAAAAACTGCTACTGGATTTACACTATTAAACTCTTATACGGTTAATTTCAAAACTTGGGGAATTCATTTAGTTGGAAACACTTTATATGCTGTTGCCGATTTAACGGCTGACTTAGTAGTTTTTGAAAACTTCTTTGCTAATGCCAATGGTGCAATTACACCAACAAAACGTGTTGCTATTGAAGGATTAGTAAGAACACACGGAATTACCTATTCTACTAGCGATGACACTATGGTATTAACCGATGTTGGTGATGCTGCTTCTAATTCAGATGGTGGAGTTATCGTGATTAAAAATTTCAAATCTACATTGATGTCCACTCCAAATATGGGAATGATTGCTATGAACAAACAAATCAGAATCTACGGAAGTGCCACGATGTTAGGAAACCCAGTTGACGTAGCTTATGATTCTAAAACTAAAAAAATCTATGTTGCCGAAAGACTTTTTGGTGGCGGAAAAGTATTAGAATTTAATACTCCAACAACCAATGTAAATGCTGCACCAACAAGCTCAAGAGACGAAGCAGGTGTATCGAGCGTTTACTTATTGAGAAAATAAATTCGGTTTTGTTTTTTTGTTAGAAGAAACCTTTGGTAGTTTTACTATCAAAGGTTTTTATTTTGTGTAGGGAAACCAACTTTTATTTAAATTTGGAACATGAACTACGAAACATTACATCAGCGCTACAAAGAAGAGCAACTTTTTGGTCGGTATATTACCTTAGAACATATTGAGCCATTGCTTTCTTTACTTCCAAAACAAGTCATAGGACAATCGGTTTTGGGAAAACCAATTTATAAAATAACCATAGGAACAGGTAAAACAAAAATCCTCATGTGGTCGCAAATGCACGGGAATGAAAGCACGACTACTAAAGCGTTGTTTGATTTTATCAACTACATCCAAAGTGATGAAGCCGTTTCTATTCTAGAAAACTTCACTTTTTGTTTGTTGCCAATGCTCAATCCAGATGGTGCCGAACTTTATACTAGAGAAAATGCAAGCCGTGTAGATTTAAACCGTGATGCACAAAATCTTACGCAACCAGAGAGCAAACTACTTAGAAAAACATTCGAAGAATTTCAACCTGATTTTTGTTATAATCTCCACGACCAACGTACTATTTTTGGTGCTGGTGGCGATGGAAATCCTGCAACGGTTTCTTTTTTAGCTCCAGCATATAATGAAGCAAGAGAAGTTAACGAAGTTAGGAGCAAAGCCATAGAAGTTATTGTGGCGATGAACAAAACATTGCAGCAATTTATTCCTAATCAAGTTGGCCGATTTGACGATTCGTTCAATTTAAATTGTGCTGGAGAAACATTTCAATCAATGAATGTTCCAACGATTCTTTTTGAAGCAGGACATTATCAAAATGATTATGATAGAGAATTCACACGAAAATTTATTTTTATTGCGTTAATTTCCGGAATTACGTATATCAACGAAAACGATATAGTTCTTAATGAAATGATAAATTATTTGCATATTCCTCAAAATAAAGTGGCTTTTTATGATTTTGTTTATAAAAATGTCAAAATTAATTATGATAATATAGAAAAAAGCATCAATTTTGCAGCTCAATACAAAGAGGTTCTAAACCAAGGTAAAATTACTTTTGAAGCACAAATTGTCAAAATAGATTACTTGGATGATTTTTATGGACATGTTGAAATTGATGCCAAAGGAGAAACCTATTCTGCAGAAGAATATAATTTCCCGATAATCGAAAGAAAAGCAACTTTTTCAATAGGAGAAAACCTGAAAATCGTTAATGGTTTGCCACAATAATAGAAATGCCTTTTTGCAGTTGAACTAAGATTAGTAAAACATCCGAATAAAAATAAAATAATACTTTTAAAATGAGCAAGTTTAAACTAGATGAAGTTGATCTACAGATACTAGATATGTTGATTGATAACACCAGAATTCCTTTTACCGATATTGCCAAAAAACTTTTAATTTCTGCTGGAACAGTTCATGTTAGAGTAAAAAAATTAGAAGATCAAGGAATAATTATGGGTTCATCATTAACACTTGATTATGAAAAAATTGGTTATTCTTTTATCGCTTATGTTGGTGTGTTTTTAAATAATACGTCTCAAACAAAATTTGTTTTAGAAAGAATAAATGACATTCCTTATGTAACTGTAGCTCACGTAACTACTGGAAAATTTAATATTTTCTGTAAAATAAGAGCAAAAGATACTAAACATGCTAAAGATGTAATCTTTATGATTGATGATATTGAAGGTGTTTACAGAACCGAAACAATGATTTCGTTAGAAGAAAGCTTAAACGATAAAAAACGTTTAATGCATACGATCTTCCAAGATTTAGATTAATTTTTTTCAAAAATATATTTAAGACCTCAAGTGAAAGCTTGAGGTTTTTTTATTAATTTAAGCCAAAATTATTGCGCTATGTACACACTTCCAAAAATTGAACGGTTCAACCAAAACGTATTGTCAAAATACCATATATATAATAGTGTATTTATAACATTACCATTTGATGCTATTGATAATACAGGTGTTTTGTTACCATTGTTTGCTGAGGTTTGCGATAATGGTTTTAAAAACAATTGGTCGCCAAAGCAAATCGTAGATTTTTTTGCAGAAAAGTATTTAGACAAACCAACGGAAGAAGAAAAAATTAGCTTATTGTTTCGCTTCATACAATATGTAGAACGTCAAATAGTGCTTTTTGATGCTATTGAAGATGCAGCATTTCCTGTAGTTAATAATCTAGAAGGAAGAGGTTCGCTTCGTGATGTTAAAGAAAAAACCGAAGCCAAAAATAAACGCGAAGAACTGATTAATTTCTTAGAAAATTTTAAAGTTAGAACCGTTTTAACGGCTCATCCAACACAATTTTATCCAGGTTCAGTACTAGGAATTATTACCGATTTGACTGATGCAGTTCGCGACAATGATTTGACAAAAATCAAACAATTATTATCACAACTAGGCAAAACTCCTTTTATAAAAAAAGAAAAACCAACGCCTTTTGATGAAGCCGTGAGTTTGATTTGGTATCTCGAAAATGTATTCTATCAAACCGTTGGCGATATGATGCATTATCTGCAAAAGAATATTTATGAAGATAAATTGTTTGACAATCAAATTATCAATTTAGGTTTTTGGCCTGGTGGCGATAGAGATGGAAATCCTTTTGTTACCACAGAAATCACTTTGAAAGTAGCAGAACGATTGCGAACTTCTATTTTGAAATGTTATTATTTTGATGTCAGACGACTGCGAAGAAACCTAACGTTTAATGGCGTTGATATTCTAATTGCCGAACTTGAAAACAAACTGTATCGTTCCGTTTTTTACTCGCAAGGGGAAATTTATATTACCATTTCTGAACTAAAAAACCAGCTGTATGTAATTAGAGAAATTATAATCAACAAGCACCAATCATTATATCTTGACTCCGTGAATTCGTTGATACAAAAGGTGAATACTTTTGGTTTCCATTTTGCATCGTTGGATATTCGCCAGAATAGTAAAATCCATAATAAAGTTTTTAAAGACATTGTCAGTCAATTGGTTTTAGATGAAAAGAGTAATTTTCCTCAAAACTATTTCGAACTTTCAGAAGTAGAAAAGTTTTTGGTCTTAGAGAAAGTAAACTGTGATTTATCGCCACAACTTTTTAATGATGAAATAACTATTTCTACGCTAGAATCTATTCGAGCCATAAAAACAATTCAAGAAAATAATGGTGAGCTAGGAGCAAACCGATATATTATCAGTAACAACGAAAGCGCTTTGAACGTGATGGAAACTCTATCGCTGTTTAAACTTTCCAATTGGGAAAACCCTTCGGTTGATATTGTGCCACTTTTTGAATCGGTTGATGATTTACAAAACGCACATACAATTTTGGAGCAATTATATACTAACCAAAGCTATAGAAATCATTTAAAACAGCGAGAAGACAAACAAACAGTAATGCTCGGCTTTTCTGATGGTACAAAAGATGGTGGTTATTTGATGGCAAATTGGAGTATTTTTAAAGCAAAAGAAAGTATAACTGAAATTTCTAGAAGTTATGGAATAAAAGTAGTTTTCTTTGATGGTCGCGGCGGACCGCCAGCTCGTGGTGGTGGAAAAACACATAAATTTTACGCTTCATTAGGTTCAACAATTGAAAACCAAGAAATCCAAGTCACGGTTCAAGGACAAACAATAAGTTCCAATTTTGGTACATTAGATTCCTGCCGACTGAATTTAGAAAATCTGTTAAGTGCAGGTGTTACCAATCAAATTTTTAATAAAGATGAAAATAATTTATCTAATGATGACAAACAAATAATAGATTCATTAGCTGAAATTGGGTATAAAAAATATTCGGATTTTAAAAATCATCCTAAATTTTTACCTTATTTAGAACAAATGAGTACGCTTAAATATTATTCTAAAACCAATATTGGTAGTCGTCCATCCAAAAGGAATACAGATGAAAAATTAGATTTTGCTGATTTGCGTGCCATTCCGTTTGTAAGTTCGTGGAGCCAGTTGAAACAAAACGTTCCTGGTTTTTTCGGAGTTGGAACAGCACTAAAACATTTTGAAGACACCAATCGATGGGAAGAAGTCCAATCACTTTATGATAATTCCTTATTTTTTAAAACCTTGTTGGAAAACAGTATGATGTCATTGGCAAAATCATTTTTTCCGTTGACGTCATATATGAAAGACGATAAAGACTTTGGCGATTTTTGGCAAATTATTTATGATGAATTTCTGGAAACCAAACGATTGCTTCTCAAAATTGCAGGACACAAAGAATTAATGGAAAATTATCCAGATGGAAAAGCATCTATCGTGATGCGAGAGCAAATTGTACGTCCGTTATTGACAATTCAACAATATGCTTTATCACAGATTAGAAGCGGAAGCAATCAAGAGTTGAATGAAATTTATGGAAAATTAGTAACTCGTTCGCTATTTGGAAATACGAATGCGAGTAGAAATTCGGCTTAAAAATATATTTATGAAAATATCCCAACTACAATCCAATGAATACGGACAATGGTACGCTAATTATTTGGCACAAGTTTCCGATGAATATACCTTAGTTGAAGAACTCGAAATTTCGGTTCATCGATTAGTGAAATTTGTTCGAGAAATTCCGATGGATAAATTTGATTATCGCTATGCAGAAGGAAAATGGACCATCAAAGACATACTATTACATTTAATAGATGCCGAGCGAATTTTTTGTTATCGCGCTTTGCGTTTTGCTAGAAATGACAATACAGAATTACCTGGTTTTGAAGAAAATAGTTATGTGGATGAAGCCAATGCTAATCAAAGAAGTATTCAAGATTTATTAACAGAATTATTGGTTGTACGTCAAGCTAGTTTGTCTTTATTCAAATCTTTTTCTAATGAACAATTGTTACGAAAAGGTATTGCATCTAATAATTCAATGTCAGTTAGAGCATTAGGTTTTATCATTATTGGTCATCAAAATCACCATCAAAAAGTATTTGAAGAACGATATTTATGATAATTACGAATTAGGAATTACGAATTATGAAGAGGTAATAGGATAAAGGACTACTATTTGTGCTAATGAAAAAATCCCAAATTCTTTTGGAACTTGGGATTTTTTTTATTCGTAATTACTAATTTTTAATTCGTAATTGACTATTCTTCGTCGTCTTAGTCGTCAAAGTTGTCACTGTCAGCAAAATCATCTTCGTCAGCATCGTCATCGTCACCATCATCCGAACCACCTTTGTCTTTTAACAAATCTTCGTCTTCATCATCATCGGATGGAATATCATCATCGTCAAGATCTAATCCTTTCACTGGATCCATTGGTTCTACTACAGAATCAATATCTTCTTCGTCATATTTTTCCATTCTGCTAGCTAGTTTAGTACTTACTTTTACTAAATAAATAGTATCTTCAGTTCTAACTTCCACAGCTTCAATCAATTCGTTTTGCGCATTTCTAAAACGGATAATGTCTGAGTCGTCATATCCTTCTGGAAATTTCTCTACTAATAGGTTTAAAATGTCACCAGTTAGTTTGGCATAGTCTACAATAATTCTTCTCATAAAAAAATCTTTTATAAATCTAGTATATAAGCAAAAATCAGTGGCACAACAATAGTTGCATCTGATTCTACAATAAATTTGGGTGTCGTAATATCAAGTTTTCCCCAAGTGATTTTCTCGTTGGGAACAGCTCCAGAATAGGAACCATAACTTGTTGTTGAGTCCGATATTTGGCAAAAATAACTCCAAAACGGAACATCGTGCATTTCCATGTCTTGGTATAACATTGGTACAACGCATATTGGAAAATCTCCTGCAATTCCTCCACCAACTTGGAAGAAACCAATTCCTTTTCCTGAACAATTGTTTGTGTACCAATCGGCTAACCACATCATGTATTCAATTCCACTTTTTGTGGTAGTAGGTTTGAATGTTCCTTTAATGCAATAAGAAGCAAAAATATTTCCCATTGTACTATCTTCCCAACCTGGAACTACGATTGGCAAGTTTTTTTCTGCAGCCGCAACCATCCACGAATCTTTTGGATCGATTTCGTAATATTGCTCTAAAACTCCAGAATTAATCATTTGATACATAAATTCATGCGGAAAATAGCGTTCTCCTTTACTATCAGCATTATTCCAAATATCAAATAAATGCGATTGTAATCTGCGGAAAGCTTCTTCTTCAGGAATACAAGTATCAGTAACTCTATTGTAATGGTTTTCTAATAAATCCCATTCTTCTTGTGGTGATAAATCACGGTAGTTTGGTACTCTTTTATAAGAGTTGTGTGCTACCAAATTCATAATGTCTTCTTCCAAGTTGGCACCAGTACAAGAAATAATATGCACTTTGTCTTGACGAATCATTTCGGCTAACGATTTTCCAAGTTCGGCAGTACTCATTGCACCAGCCAAAGTAATCATCATTTTACCATTGTCAAGTAAGTGTTCTTCATAACCTTTTGCAGCGTCAACTAATGCAGCAGCATTGAAGTGAAGGTAGTTTTTTTCTATAAACTGACTAATTGGTCCTTTGCTCATCTTCGTTTGTTTGTTGTTTGTAGTTTAGGGTTCAAAGAAAATCTTTTTTTCTATAACGGCAAACAGTTTTTTTTAAAATTATCTTAAATTTAAATCTATTCTGAATAGTTTATTTTTTGTCGTAGCCCAATATTCTCAATACATCTTCTGAGCTTTGTTGTTCAGAGAAAACTTCGGTTGCCAAAATACCATTTTCATCTCTATCAATCAAAATGTGTTTTGGTTGTGGAATTAAACAGTGATGTAAACCTCCAAAACCTCCAATGGTTTCTTGATAAGCACCAGTGTTAAAAAATCCAATGTATAAAGGTTTCTCTTTGTTGTATTTTGGTAAATATACGGCATTCATATTTTGTTCCGAGTTGTAATAATCATCGCTATCACAAGTCATTCCGCCAAGAAGAACTCGTTCATAGGTATCATTCCAACGGTTGATTGCCATCATCACAAAACGTTTGTTAATTGCCCAAGTATCTGGTAAAGTAGTAATGAAAGATGAATCAATCATGTTCCATTTTTCTCTATCGTTTTGTTGTTTTTGATATAAAACTTGATAGATTGCTCCGCCAGATTCACCAACAGTGAATGAACCAAATTCAGTAAAAATATGAGGAACATCAACTTCGGCTTCTTCACATGAAATTTTGATTTGATTTACGATTTCGTCAATCATATATTGATAATCATATTCAAATGCAAGTGAGTTTTTAATTGGAAAACCACCACCGATATTCAAACTATCAAGTGTTGGACATTCTTTTTTTAATGCTACATATACTTTCATACATTTTAGCAATTCGTTCCAATAATAAGCAGTATCACGAATTCCAGTATTGATAAAGAAGTGAAGCATTTTTAGTTCCACCTGTTTGTTTTCTTGAATTTGTTTTCTGTAGAATGGAACAATGTTTTTATAACCAATTCCTAAACGAGAAGTATAAAACTCAAACTTTGGCTCTTCTTCGGCAGCAATTCGAATTCCAATTTTGAATTTTCCTTTGATTTGCTCTTGTAATAAATCAAGTTCTTCAAAATTGTCAATAACGGGAATAGTTTTGTTGTGTCCGTTATTCATCAAGCGCGCAATGTTTTCAATATATTCATCACGTTTAAAACCATTGCAAACAACATAAGTGTTTTTATTGATTTTTCCTTCTTCCATTAATTTTTCTACAATATTAATATCGTAGGCAGATGAAGTTTCAATGTGAATATTATTTTTAAAAGCTTCATTCATAATAAATTTGAAATGAGAACTTTTTGTACAATAGCAATAGTAATATTTTGCTTCATACTTATTTTTTTCCATTGCTTTTCTAAACCAACCTTTTGCTTTATTGATGTTGTTAGAAATTTGTGGTAAGTAGGTGAATTTTAATGGTGTTCCATATTGTTCTACCAATTTCATCAAATCAATGTTATGAAATTGAAGGTTGTCTTTGTTTAATGTAAATTCTTCTTGCGGAAAGTAGAAAGTTTGATTAATTAAGTCGAAGTATTTAGTATTCATTAGGTTTTTGAGTATTTTTATAGATTATGATATTTTTAATAAAACAAAATAATCCATCGTTCAAACCCTAATATTGGCATAAATAATCGGTAATTTTTCTTGAAATAAAAAGATGATAGGTGAACACATGCTATTGAAAACATTTTTTAAACTTAAAAAATGAGAGGTAAAAGTTGAGAAACTAGAATTAATTTCTTGGCTGTAGATACTATAGTTATAAGTGTTATCACTTTTTTTCATTAGGGCAAATGTAAAAAATATTATTATCGAAATACAACTATTAGTGTGAAAAAAATATTAAGTTTTATAGTTGTCAAATGCAGCTGCAATTAATTCAGTATCAACTTTTTGATTGATTTTCGATTTTCCTATTCCATCAAGTAGTGAAAATTGAATTTCGCCATACTCATTTTTTTTGTCATGAATAAGTAAGTCAAGTATCGGTTGAAGGTCGTTTTCTTCAAAATTGATAACGTCAAAAATTGAATTTATAGTAGATTTAATTTGGCTATATTCTGCTTCGGTAAGTAGTTTTTTTTGCCATGAAATATAACTTTCCAAAATCATTCCAACAGCAATAGCTTCGCCGTGTAGCAATGTTTTTTTGTTTTCATTTTCAAGAAAATAACTTTCGATGGCATGACCAAGTGTGTGACCAAAATTTAATGCTTTTCGGATGCCGTTTTCAGTTGGATCTTGCATCACGATTTCGTTTTTAATTTCTATCGAACGATGAATTAAACTATCAAAATCGGCAAAATCAATTTGGCTTAAATCTTTAAATTCTGACCAGTAGGAATTATCAAAAATCAATCCATGTTTTAGCATTTCTGCTAATCCTGAACGCATTTCGTTTTGAGGTAAAGTAGCAAGATGTTCAGTGTCAA
>DAOLYL010000037.1:0-15701 GCA_035425765.1 Flavobacterium sp.
ATTACTGGTTTAGTGTACAGTATTTAGAACAAAATGTAAGTAAGGAGTTTAAGGCCCATTTCGCAATAAAAAGATAATAACAATGATGATTTTAAGAAAATTTTATTTAGCACTTTTATTAGTATTTGCTAGTCAAACTTTCGCTCAGGAAGGATTGCCAGTTTATTCAGATTATTTATCTGACAACTATTATTTATTACATCCTTCGATGGCAGGAGCAGCAAATTGTACCAAAGCAAGATTAACTGCAAGACAACAATGGTTTGGTCAAGAAGATGCACCAGCATTGCAAACGTTGAGTATAAATGGTTCGATTGGTGAAAGATCTGGTGGAGGAATTATTGTTTTTAATGATAAGAATGGTTATCACTCTCAAAAAGGAATGAAGTTGACCTATGCGCATCATTTAATGTTTTCAAGAGACAATGTTGATTTAAATCAACTTTCATTTGGTATGAGTGCTGGATTTGTTCAAAGTCAATTGGATGAAACTAGTTTTTATGATAATAATCCTGAATTAGATCCAGCTATTTATGGAATTGTGCAAAGCGCTTCTTATTTTAATATGGATATTGGAGCATCATATAATTTCCTAGATTTTTATGTTCACGCTACGGTAAAGAATGTTTTGGCTAGTGATAGAAAACTATACACAGATAGAGAACCTGTTAACTTACGTAGATTTATTTTGAATTCAGGTTATACTTTTGGAGAAGAAGATGGAATTCTTTGGGAACCATCATTTATGTTCCAGTTGGTAACTCAAACGCAAGAAAAAACAGTTGATTTAAACTTAAAAGCTTATAAAGAACTTGACTTTGGAAGACTTTGGGGTGGAATATCATATAGAAGAAGTCTTGATGGTGCACAGTTTGTTGAAGGACAATCTATTGGTGATCAAAAATTACAATATGTAACTCCAATTGTTGGATTGAACTTTAAAAATTATATGGTTTCCTATACTTATTCTCATTTGTTAGGAAATGTTAAGTTTGACTCTGGTGGTTTTCACCAAATAACTTTAGGTATTAATCTATTCTGTAAAGCTGATAAATACCACTGTAATTGTCCAGCTATTAATTAATATAAATGTCCCGTCTCGTTTTAAAAAGGAGACGGGACAATTTTTTTGAACTATGGTTATAAAAGCTGTAAACGGAAAATCGCCTTCAATTCCTGAGGATTGTTTTGTTGCTGAAAATGCAACTATTCTAGGCGATGTTAGTTTTGGAAATTTATGTAGTGTTTGGTATAATGCTGTCATTCGAGGTGATGTTCATTATATTAAAATAGGTGATAAAGTAAATATTCAGGATGGTGCTATTATTCATTGTACCTATCAAAAGCATCCAACAGAAATTGGAAATAATGTTTCTATTGGGCATAATGCTATAGTTCATGGTTGTAAAATTCATGATAATGTTTTGATTGGAATGGGAGCAATTGTTATGGATAATTGTGTTGTTGAAAGTAATTCTATTGTTGCTGCTGGTGCTGTTGTTACTCAAAACACAGTGATTGAATCGGGTAGTATTTATGCTGGTGTTCCTGCTAAGAAAGTGAAATCTATTGATCAATCTGATTTTGCTGGTGAAATTGAACGGATTTCGAATAATTATGTGATGTATTCGAGTTGGTTTAAGGAAGATTAAAAGAAGCCGATAGTTTGATTTTTAGCCCCGATTGAAGTGGAAATCCTGTCATTGCGTTTGCGTAATGTGTTTGATTGGATTACTTCGTTCCTAGCAATGACAGATTGCAACGGAAAGCGGGAAAAAGGTTTAAAATAGTTACTATTGTTTGGCTTCTAAAAATCTTTTTTTATTACAGTGTGTTTTTTCTTTAGAATTTCTTCAAGTACTTTTGGGTCTGAATTGGTGTAGAAAATGGTTTTGGTTTTGTGATTTTCTTCGTTTAGTATTTCTTTTTCTTGTAGAATATTTTTTGTTTGACGGGCAACTGCTTCGCCTGAATCTATAATTTTAATCTTTTTTGGGAGAATTTTTTTAATTTGAGGAATCAAGTAAGGATAATGACTGCAGCCGAGGACGAGATAATCGATATTAGCATCAATCATGGGTTGTAAGTAGTCATTGAGCAGTTGTTTCATTTCGGGCGAATTGATGGCTCCATTTTCGATTAATGGTACCAATCCGTGACCAATTTGTTCTATAATTTTGGTGTTGTGAAATTGTTGAGCTGTTTGATGGAATAATTCACTATTTAATGTTCCTTGTGTTGCTAGTATTCCGATGGTTTGTGTTTTGGAATGTAAAGCGGCTGGTTTTATTGCTGGTTCTATTCCGATGAAAGGAATGTTGTATTTTGCTCTTAATTCTTTGATTGCATTTGTGGTTGCAGTGTTACAGGCAACAACTATTATTTTGCAATTTTGGTTGAGAAGAAACTCGGTGTTTTTGATACTTAAATCAATTATTTCTTCTTTGGATTTTTGTCCGTAAGGTGCATTTTTACTATCGGCGAGATAAATGGTATCTTCATTTGGGAGTAGTTCGTGTATTTCTGCCCAAATGGATGTTCCGCCAATACCAGAATCGAAAAGTCCTATAGGATTATTTTTTGTCATAGAAACAAAAGTAAAAAAAAACTGCTCAATCCATCAATTTGGTTGAGCAGTTTTTTGATAATTATTTGAATGATTTCTTAGAATCCTAAGTCTTTTTTAATGTCAGCCGTTAAGTCTGGTCCATCAGTTAAAAGTAAATCTGCTGCGTTAAGAACATATTGGTATCCTTTTGCTTTACCTACTTTTTGGATTGAAGCTCTAACTTTGTCCATAAGTGGTTTTACTAAGTCAGATTCTTTCTTTTGTAATTCTTTTTTTGCATTGTCTGCGTAATCTTGAATACGTTTTACTAAATCTTGCATTTCAGTTTGACGAGTTGCATTTACAGCATCTCCAACAGTTCCTGCTTCTTGTTCGTATTTTTTCATTTTGTTTTGATATTCCTCAGCCATTGTTTTGTATTCTGCATCATAAGTAGCGCTCAATTTTTCTAATTGTTTTTGAGCATCTAACATCGCTGGCATTTTAGAAATAATTTCATTTACATCTACGTGTGCAGTTTTAGCTTGAGCATTCATCGTTTGCATTGTTCCTAGAAACAACACTCCAGCTATAAGTAATGATTTCAATCTTTTCATTGTTTTAAAAGTATTAATTAATTATTGTTTATTCTTCTTTTTTTGGTTCTTCTTTTGGTTGCGCTTTTTTATCTTCTCTCGCTTTTTTAGCAGCTTCTCTATCGGCGATTATTTTTTTCTTTTTTTCGTCGAGAGCTTTTTTTCTGTCTTCTTGAATTTTTGCTTTTGTGGCTGCTTTATCTTCTTTATTTGTTTCAGTTGCTGTTCCGTCAACAGCTTTTTCAGTTTCATCAACTTCACCTTCTTTAGTGTCATTTGCAGAAACCGTGCCAGTTTTTTTATTTTCTCTTGCTTCGGCAGCAGCTTTTCGTTTGTCGTCTTGCTCTTTTTTTCTTGCTTCGGCGGCTAATTTCTTGTCTTCTAATTGTTTATCTCTTAGTGCTTTTTTGTCTTCAAGCGCTTTTCTTCTTTCTGCTAAAGCAGGATTTTCATCTTCAACATCTTCTTTATATTCTTTAGCTTCTTGTGCTTTTAATTGTTTCTTTGTCATTTCCTGTCTTTTTTCAGCTCTTGTAATTGTTCTAATTACTTGGTCACTTATATCGTGTCTTTTGGCTGTAAAAAGCATAGTTAAATCGGAAGATTTGTCAAAAACGTAATCATATTTTTTTAGTTCGGCTATATCTTGAACTGCTGTAAAAACTTGGTCTTGAATTGGTTTTACTAGAACGGCTTTTTGGGTAATTAAGTCACCATTTGGACCAAATTTCTTTTGTTGGAAGTCCAGTAATTCGGTTTCTTGAAATTTTATTTCTTCTTCACGTTCTTCAATTAATTCTCTTGTAAGCAATGCTTTTTCAGTTTTTAACGCATCTTTCAGTTTAGCAATTTCAATTTTTTTTGCTTCAATATCTTGTTTCCACTTTTGTGCTTTTTGCTCTAGTTGACTTTTAGCTTCGGTATAATCAGGAACATTCTGTAAAATATATTCCATGTCGATATAACCTATCTTGATTCCTCGTGATTGGGCATTTGCTTGAAATACTAAAAGTAGAAGAAATGCTGCTAAAAAATATTTTTTCATACAATTGTGATTTAGAAATAAATATCAAATATAATTAAAATTGTTGACCAATGATAAAATGTGTTTCCCAACCGTTCTTTTGTGATAATCCTGGCAAGGCATCAAATCCATGTGCAAAATCAATTCCTAATAATCCAAACGCGGGCATGAATACACGTAAACCAAATCCTGCTGAACGTTGAAGTACAAAAGGATTGTATTCTTTGAAACCATCATAAGATGCTCCAGCTTCAAGGAAAGTTAATGCATAAATCGATGCAGCTGCTTTCAAAGTTAATGGATATCTTAGTTCTAATGAGAATTTATTATAAATTGTTCCACCAACTTGGTCTCCGTTATCATCAATTGGTGTTAACGATTGGTTTGGATAACCTCTAAGTTGAATTACTTCACGACCATCAAGTGCAAAATTCGCTAAACCGTCACCACCAAGAAAGAATCGTTCAAAAGGAACTACACCTCGACCATTATTATATGCTCCTAAATATCCAAATTCTCCTAATGCTCTTAAAACCAATGCTTTTTGTTGTGTTCCCATTAATTTGGTATACCAATCTGCTTTGAATTTTAATTTATAGTATTCTAACCAATTGAATCGTTCTTGGTCAACTTTTGAAGTGTTAGCCGAAGCTTGTGTATAATCTGTTCCAACAGTTTGATAGACGTTTGAACCTTCTGCTGTTTCCTGTAAGTAGTCGCCAATGGCTGGAATTTGGTTGTTTGCATTTGGAACTATAGTTAATCCAGCATTTTCTGCATATTTTAATTTATAACTTTCTTGGTCACCAAGGTTTGCATAATCAATTCCGTTCCATAATGAATAAGGCAAAGTGAATTTAGCTGAAACACTAAATTCTGAACCAGATGTTGGGAATATTGGATTAACACCTTTGTTATTTCTTGTTAAACCTACTGTAAATGCTAAGTTTCTTGATGCACCATTTCCAAAAGTAAATAAACCAGTATTGTAGTTGTTCAAATCATAATATTGAAAACTTGTTGCAGCTGATAACACGAAGAAATCATCTGGAATAGTTAAGCGTTTAGCTAATCCAACTGATAACGAAGTAATATTAAAACTTCTGCTTCTGTCAACATTACTATTTCCACCATTGAATAAAAATTGTTTACTATGAGAAAGCGATGTTGAGAATTGAATTGGTTTTTTTCCTCCTAACCATGGCTCAGAAAAAGATAAACTATAAGTTTGGAAGAATGTACTTGCTTGAGCTCTCAAAGATACTTTTTGACCATCACCCATTGGAAGTGGTTTGTATGCTTCTTTGTTAAATAAATTTCTAAGCGAAAAATTATTGAATGATAAACCTAGCGTTCCAATAAATCCGCCACCGCCATATCCACCTTGAAGTTCAATTTGGCTAGAACCTTTTTCTACTAAATTATACTCAATATCAACTGTTCCTGCTGCTGGATCAACATTTTTAAATTTAGGGTCAATAGCTTCTGGATCGAAGAAACCAAGTTGACCAATTTCACGAATGGTTCTTACTAAATCTTCTTTACTATATTTTTCACCTGGATGCGTTTTTAGTTCTCTATAAATTACTCTATCATGAGTTTTTTCGTTTCCAACAACTGTAATGTTATTGAAGTAGGCAATTGGACCTTCAACAACTCTTATTTCAAAATCAATAGTGTCGTTTGCTGTTTTTACTTCAACTGCATTAATATTAGAGAATAAATAACCGTTGTTTTGGTATAAATTGGTAATGTCTTCTCCGTCAGGTTTTGATTTATCGGCAATGCGTTTTTCTAATAAAACGCCATTATAAGTTTCTCCTTTTTTAATTCCAAGAATTCTTCCTAATAGTTGGTCTGAATAAACCGAATTTCCTAAGAATTTGATATTTCCAAATCGGTATTTTTTTCCTTCTTCAACTTTAATGTTGATAGCAAGTTTTGACTTTTTATCATTTAAATATACTGAGTCCGAAATTACACGTGCATCGCGATAACCTTTTTCTTTATATTTTTCTACAATAGAAGTAAGGTCTTCTTTGTATTTGTCTTTTACAAATTTTGAAGCTTTGAATATTCTAATAGGATTGATTTGCTTGGTGTTTTTCATTGCTTTACGCAATCCTTTGTCGGTTAATTGTTCGTTGCCTTCAAAAGTTATTTTAGATATTTTTAATTTATCACCTTTGTCAATATTTACAAGCATTCTAACATTGTTTCCGTCTGTTGTGTCTGCTTCTGTTTTTATAAATACTTTGGTGTTGAAATAACCATCTTTTTTATATTTATTTTCAATGTAATTTTTGGTTGTAGTGATAAGGTTTTCGTTTACAATTTTTCCTTTGGTAAGTGAATTGTCTTTTATTAAACCTTCTACTTTTGATTTTTTTACACCATTAATTTTTACTTCACTAAGTTTTGGAAGTTCACTAATGTTTAAATCCAACCAAATGCTATCGTTTTCGATTTTATCTACATAAAAATCAATGTCGCTAAATAAGCCAAGTTTGCCAAGTTTTTTGATGGCATTACTAACTTCTTCTCCAGGAACAGTAATTTGTTGCCCTTTTTCAAGTCCAGTAAACGTTACAACTGTTTGTTGATTATAACTAATTTTGCCAATAACGTTTACATTAGCTAAAATGTATTTTTTTCCTTGATCAAAAGGTGTTCTTTCTTGGGCTTGTAATTGAAAAATATTTCCAACGCACAATGCGATTAGAAATATTTTAAGTGTCTTTATTTGCACTGAAAATTTATTTAATTTGTTCACTTGTTTTTCCAAATCTTCGTTCTCTTTTTTGATAGCTAATGATGGCATCATATAAATCTTTTTCTTTAAAATCGGGCCACAAAACGTCCGTAAAATAAAATTCGGCATAGGCAATTTGCCATAGCAAAAAGTTACTGATTCTGTGTTCGCCACTGGTTCTTATTACCAAATCTACATCGGGTAAATTGTGCGTGTAAAGATGCTGATTAATAATTGATTCGTCAATAGCGTCTAGAGAAATTATATTATTTTTAACTTTATCACTTATTTTTTTAACAACATTTAACAGTTCTTCTCTTGAGCCATAACTTAAGGCAAGTGACAATGTCATTCGGGTATTATTTTTTGTCTTTTCAATCACCGAAAGCAGTTCTTTTTTAACCTTCTCGGGAAGATGTTCAAGATTACCAATACAGTTTAATCGAATGTTGTTTTTTTGAAGAGTATCGAGTTCTTTTTTTAAGGAAGAAATCAATAGTTTCATTAAGGTATCTACTTCTAGCTTAGGTCTATTCCAGTTTTCGGTGGAAAATGCGTAAAGAGTTAGATTTTCAATTCCTAGTTTAGCGCAAGTTTCAACAGTAGTTTTTACGGATTTTGTTCCATTTTCATGACCAAAAACGCGCAACATTCCTTTTTGTTTTGCCCATCGACCATTGCCATCCATAATAATGGCTAGGTGTTTTGGAAGGTTGTCTTTATCTATTGTTGTTTCTAAACTCATTTTTTATTCTGCGCAATAACACGGTTTGTTCCCAAAGGTATAAGTTAATGTAAACCCAGTAAAAACATACCAATCATTACTATTTATATTACCAAACTTTAATGGTTCTAAATTTTTATTTTTTGGCAAACTTCCATCTAAATTATCAGTGAAAGTATATCTTGCTCCAACTTCTACACCAAGAATGAAATGATCCAAAATATTGGTTTTAATACCAACTGTCATCGGAATCGCAATTGCTCCTGCTGTTTTATCTTTTTTTGTTTCATCATTCAAAACATATAATTCATCATACATGACATAGGTTAAACCTGAATGCACATATGGTGTCATCTTACGTTTTAAAATCTCGTGCAGATTAAAATCAAAAAAATTGAATTCTAATCCAACCGAAAATTCTTTAAGGTTGTTTTTAAATTCATAACCTCTTAAATATCTTCCTGGCACTTCCGAATCCAAATCATTCCCCGTGATTGAAGCTTGTGTGTATGAAAATCGATACGAATGTCGTGGCGATTTGTTCCATTTATACAAAATTCCAATTGCAACTTCATTGGGATTGATGTAGTTGGTTTTTCCAACATCTCCAATATAATTGCTTCCACCAAGAAATACCCCAATCTCGTGGATTTGAGCACTTAAATAGTTCTGAAACAGCAAACAAAAAAATACTATTAAACTCTTTTTCATCAATTTGAAAATAGCGTGCAAATATAACAATTCTGACTACTTATGAAACATCTAAACTAGATTTCTGTTAAATAAAATTGAAGTAGTCAATGAATTGGAACTTGAACAATGATATTTTTAAAACGATTTTTTTTGATTTGTAGTATAATTAGAAATGCTTTTTTTCTAATTTCTTTTGTCTTCTCCCCAAAGTAGCTTGTTGCGAAGTGTTTTTAGAAATGTTTCCTCAGGTATTTCTACCATATTAATTTTGAAAGGTGTTTTTCTAATTTTTAACTCAGTATGGTTACTAACAGAAGTAATTCTGGAGTCTAAAGAAACTAAATATTGTTCTTCTCTTCCAGAAACTTTTAGTTTTATTTCGGTGTCATCAGGAATTACTAATGGTCGAGCATTTAAATTATGAGGCGCAATTGGCGTAATGACTAAACCTTTTACTTCGGGTGTTAAAATTGGTCCGCCACAACTTAGTGAATAGCCGGTAGAACCAGTTGGTGTTGAGATTATTAAACCATCAGCCCAATAAGAATTTAGATATTCATTATTCAAAAAAGTTTCAATAGTAATCATCGAGGTTGTATCTTTTCTTGAAACGGTAACTTCATTCATCGCAAAGTTGATGTCAAAATTGGCTTCAAGTTCTGAACTTTCAATACTTAAAAGTGTTCGCTCTGAGATGGAATATTTTTTTTCTAAAACTATTTTTAAAAAAAGTTCAATATTTTCTTTTTGAACTTTGGCCAAAAAACCAAGTCGTCCAGCATTTACACCAAGAATGGGAATGCCAGAATCTCTAACAAAAGTTGCTGCTCTCAAAATCGTTCCATCGCCTCCAATACTAATTAATATATCAAAACTACTGTTTAAATCTTCGTGAGATGAAAATGTTTTGTATTGTCTTTCGACTATTTTTTCTTCATAAAGTATTTTCAAAAACTTTTCTTCAATAACCATTTCAACGTTATTCCTGTTGAAAAAAACAAAAATATCCTTAATAATTGGTCGTGTATCGTTTTGATAATATTGTCCGAAGATGGCAACTTTCATAAATTACATATTTAAGTATTTATCCAAATATTCCGAACGCTCTTTCAAGTTGTTCAGATAATTGTCTTCTTGATGCTCTGAAACAATTTCATAATTGTATCTTCTAAAGGTTTGAATGATGTCGTTCATCGCGCCAAGCGTAATTTTAACAGTAACTTGAATTTTTTCTAAATTGGCTTCAGAAACAAAAAGTCCTAACAATTTACCGTTATTACTTTCCACAATTTGTGCAATTTGACTCATTGAATAATCAACCAAGTTTTTTTCGACAACGATTATTCCTCCAGTTTCTTTTAGAAAAGGCGTTTCGTTTAAAAATTTTATAACATCAGTAATTTCATAATAGCCGACATATTTATTATTTTCATCAAGAATTGGAACTAGATTAGCGTTATTTCGAGCAAAAACCTCCAAAACATCAAGCCAAATCATCGAGTTTCTAACAAAAAATCCTTCTAAAGCATAACGATAATCGGCAATGTTTTTATTAAAATCAAATGTTTCAGCATCAACAGATGAAATGCAACCTTGATAAATTCCTTCAGCCAAAATTGGGAAATGTGAAAACGTACTTTCGGCAAAAAAATCTTGAATTTCTGCCACAGTTTCGTTACTCGAAAATGGTTTAAAATCGTTATTGATATATTCTGAAAGATGTCTCATGTATTCTTTTCTTTTAGCGATTGCAAAATAATCAAATTTTAGGACATGATGGCTTGCTTTAACTTTGTATTTTTGTAAAATAAAATTTATTAAGTAGTTTTTTTACTTCTCGTATGACAAAATTAAGCGTAAACATCAATAAAATAGCAACTTTACGAAATGCTCGTGGCGGAAATGTTCCCGATTTATTAAAGGTTGCAACCGATATTCAAAAATTTGGCGCACAAGGAATAACCATTCATCCGCGACCAGACGAACGCCATATTCGCTATCAAGATGCGCGCGATTTAATGCCGATTGTTTATACCGAATATAATATTGAAGGAAATCCGCAACACAATTTCATCGATTTGGTTCTTGAATGTAAACCAACGCAAGTCACTTTGGTTCCCGATGCGATTGGCGCAATTACTTCTTCGGCTGGTTGGGATACGATAAAATTTCAGGATTATTTAACCGAAGTAATTCAGGAATTTCAACGAAACGGAATTCGAACTTCCATTTTTGTTGATCCAATTCAAGAAATGATTGAAGGCGCCAAAAAAACTGGAACCGATCGAATTGAACTTTACACCGAAGAATTTGCGCATCAATACAGTTTAGGAAACGAAAAAGGTATCGAACCGTATGCAAAAGCCGCAGTTTTAGCAAATGAATTAGGTCTTGGAGTTAATGCAGGACACGATTTGAGTTTGGATAATATTAAATTTTTCAAGGAAAACATTCCAAATTTATTAGAAGTTTCCATTGGTCATGCCTTAATTTCTGAAGCGTTATATTTGGGTTTGGACAATGTTGTGAATATGTATTTGAATAAACTAAAGTAAAATTTATGATGTTTTCACGAATTGAAGGCGAAGGCAAGCCACTTTTAATAATTCACGGATTTTTAGGAATGAGTGACAACTGGAAATCATTTGGTTCGCTTTATGCTGCCGAAGGTTATCAGGTTCACATGTTGGATTTGCGAAATCACGGGAAAAGTTTTCATTCGGATGAGTTTAGTTATGAAATCATGGTAAATGATGTTTTGAACTATTGCCAACACCATAATCTGTCAAACATTTCCATAATTGGGCATTCGATGGGTGGAAAAGTAGCGATGCTTTTTGCAACTACTTACCCTAATTTGGTTGAAAAATTAATTGTAGCTGATATTGGTCCAAAATATTATTCGCCACATCATCAAGATATTTTAGCTGGATTGAATGCGGTTGATTTTTCTGAAAAACCAGATAGAAGTCAAGTGGAAGAAATTCTTTATCCATTTATTCCCGATTTTGGAACACGACAATTTTTAATGAAAAATTTGTATTGGATTGAACCAGGACAATTAGCGTTCCGATTTAACTTGCCTGTTTTTAATGAAAAAATTGAGCAAATCGGAACAGCTTTACCAAGTGAAAATTGTTTTGAAAAGCCAACACTTTTCATCCGTGGCGGAAATTCAAAATATATTTTGGATACCGATTTGCCCGAAATTCAAAATCATTTTCCTATTTTTAAACTCGCAACAATTCCAAATGTTGGTCATTGGCTTCATGCCGAAAATCCAAAATTGTTTTTTGAAGAAACCAGTAAATTTTTGAAATAAATATATGAAATTAATTATCCGACTTCTTGTTACATCTGTTCTAGTAATGATTATTTCGCACCTTATGACAGGTGTAATTGTTGACGAATTTACGTCAGCATTAACCGTTGCAATTGTTTTAGGACTTTTAAATCTTTTTGTAAAACCTATATTAGTCATTTTGACATTGCCAGTAACTATAATAACGCTTGGGTTGTTTTACCTCGTTATCAATGCTGCAATGATTTTGGTTTGCGACCATTTTGTCGATGGTTTTAAAGTCAATACATTTTGGACGGCAATGTTGTTTAGCATAATATTGTCTTTGTCGCAGTCAATCGTCTTTAAATTAACAAATAATGACTAAAATAAAAAGCTTAAAATCAATAAAATAAAAACTTGGTTGGGTTGCAGAAATGTTATAATTTTGCAACCCAATTTTAGTATGTAAAAAACACAAGAAATGAACATCACAAAAAATAATGTAGACGCATTAAATGCAGTAGTTACCGTTGAAGTATCTAAATCAGATTACGCAGGAAAAGTAGAAAAAGTTTTAGCAGATTATAGAAAAAATGCTTCTATTCCTGGTTTTAGAAAAGGTGCTGTGCCGATGAGCTTAATCCAAAAACAATACGGAAAAGCAGTTTTATTAGAAGAAGTAAACAAAGTTTTACAAGAAAATTTAAATAAATTTTTAGTTGAAGAAAAATTAGATATCCTTGGAAATCCGTTGCCAAAAGTAACCGAAGATTTCAATTGGGATGTTGAAGATTATAAATTTGAATTCGAATTAGGTTTAGCTCCTGAATTTTCAGTTGATTTAACAGCAAAAAATGACTTGGTACAATACAAAATCATTGCCGATGATAAAATGTTGAACGACCAAGTAGCAAGAATTCAAAAACAATACGGAAAACTTATCGCTAAAGATACTGTTGAAGAAGGAAACGACGTTTCTGGATTTTTTACTAACGAAGAAAAAGGAATCAACAACAGAACGACAATTTCATTAGATGTTTTTGCTGATAAAAAAACAGCTAAAGCATTTATTGGTAAAAAAGTTGGCGATGTTATCACACTAAACACTAAAGGTTTGTTTGATGATGATCACAAATTGATGGATTATTTAGCAGTTGGACACGATGATGTTCATGGTTTGGATGTTGACGTTACTTTTACAATCGATGAAGTAACGACGCATGAACCAGCAGTTTTAGACCAAGAATTATTCGATAAATTATTCGGACCAAAAGTTATTACTTCGGTTGATGAATTGAAAGCTAAAATCAAAGAAAATGTCGAAAATCAATTCGTTCAACAAGCAGATCAAAAATTCTTAAACGATGTTACTGAGTTTTTAGTTACTTCAACTAAGTTTGATTTACCAGCAGGATTTTTAAAAAAATGGATACAAGTTGCTGGCGAAAATCCACTTTCTGCCGAAGAAGCTGAAGTAGAGTATTCAAAATCAGAAAATGGATTGCGTTATCAACTAATTGAAACAAAAGTGGTTGCGGATAATGATTTGCAAATTACTTTTGAAGATTTAAAATCATACACTTCTGATGTAATCAGAAAGCAAATGGCACAATTCGGTCAAATGAATCCAACTGATGATGATATTCAAGGAATTGTTGCTCGAGTAATGTCTAATCAAGACGAAGTGAAAAGATTGTCACAACAAGTGATGAACGAAAAAATGCTAAGCTTGTATAAAGATAAAGTTAAGGCAAAATCTAAAGAAGTTTCTTATGATGATTTCATTAAAGCTATGTATGGTGAGATTTAATTAAATTTTTATTATCTTTGATTGTTAAATAATGATTATATTTAACGTTATTGCTATAAAAAAATATTAAGATTATACATTAAATAATGAACTACGGAAAAGAATTTAAAAAGTTTGCTACAAAAAATCACGGTGTAAACAGCATGTATTATGACAAAATCGTAAGCAGCATGACACCTTACATTATAGAAGAACGTCAGCTGAATGTATCTCAGCTTGACGTTTTTTCTCGTTTGATGATGGATAGAATTATCTTTTTAGGAACTGGTGTTGACGATCATATTGCCAATATAGTTCAAGCACAATTACTTTTTTTAGAAAGCGTTGATGCATCTAAAGATATTCAAATCTATATCAATTCTCCAGGCGGAAGCGTTTATGCTGGTCTTGGAATTTATGACACAATGCAATATATCAAACCTGATGTAGCAACTATTTGCACAGGAATGGCTGCATCAATGGGAGCAGTTTTACTTTGTGCTGGAGCAGCAGGAAAACGTTCAGCTTTACCACATTCAAGAGTAATGATTCACCAACCATCTGGTGGTGCACAAGGTGTTGCAACTGATATGGAAATCAACTTAAAAGAAATGTTGAAGTTGAAAGACGAATTATATCAAATTATTTCACAACATTCTGGTCAAACATTTGACAAGGTTCACAAAGATTCAGAACGCGATTATTGGATGATTGCTGATGAAGCTAAAGAATACGGAATGATTGATGAAGTATTAAGAAGAAGCTAATAAATAAGATTCCCTAAATCTTATAAAAACCTATAAAAATGGCAAGAGAAGTATTAGAATGCTCGTTTTGTGGTAGAAAAAAACCAGAAACAAATCTATTGATTGCTGGAATAAATGCACATGTCTGCGACAGATGTATTGAACAAGCACATGGAATTGTAATTGAGGAATTAAAAACAACCACTCCAAAGGTTAAGATTGCTTCGGATTTAGTCCTAAGGAAACCTAAAGAAATTAGAGCTTTTCTTGATCAATATGTTATTGGTCAAGATCAAACTAAAAAAGTAATGGCTGTCGCAGTTTACAATCACTACAAAAGATTGATGCAACAACAAGTTGCCGATGATGTTGAGATTGAAAAATCAAATATCATTATGGTTGGACAAACCGGAACAGGAAAAACATTGGTTGCCAAAACGATTTCAAAAATGCTAGATGTTCCTTTAGCTATAGTCGATGCAACGGTTTTGACCGAAGCAGGTTATGTTGGAGAAGATGTTGAAAGTATTTTAACTCGTTTGCTTCAAGCAGCAGATTATGATGTTACAAAAGCCGAAAGAGGAATTGTATTTATTGACGAAATAGATAAAATTGCTCGTAAAAGTGATAACCCATCTATAACGCGTGATGTTTCTGGTGAAGGTGTACAACAAGCTTTGCTAAAACTCCTTGAAGGAACTGTTGTTAATGTTCCGCCAAAAGGTGGAAGAAAACATCCTGATCAAAAATTTGTTGAAGTAAATACGCAAAATATTCTTTTTATTGCTGGTGGAGCTTTCGATGGTATTGAAAGAATTATATCAAAACGTCTTAATCGTCAGGCGGTTGGATACAGCACTTCAAAAAATGGCGACAATATTGATAAGGATAATTTATTGCAATATATAATTCCAAAAGACATTAAAGATTTTGGTTTAATTCCAGAAATTATTGGACGTTTGCCTGTTCTTACTCACATGGATCCATTAGACAAAGAAACCTTGCGTTCTATTTTAACAGAACCAAAAAATGCATTAATCAAGCAGTATGAAAAACTATTTGCTATGGATAATGTGAAGTTTACAATTACTGACGATGCATTGGATTATGTAGTGGAAAAAGCGTTAGAATATAAATTAGGAGCAAGAGGTTTGCGTTCACTTTGCGAAGCAATTTTAACCGATGCTATGTATGATTTACCTAGCAGTAATGACAAAACACTTCATATTGATAAAGAATACACCGAAGATGCTTTAAGCAAAAATTTATTAAAACGATTGGAAATAGCGTCTTAGAAGAAATTAAAAAATCCCTCAAATAGAGGGATTTTTTATGCTACATATTTTAGTTTTCTACTTCACAAAACCGCCGCCACTTTTTACTTTCTCCGTTTCGATAGTCGTGTTTTCGTTTTGTAGTTTTAAATTTCCAAAGTTATACGTCAACGAAATTCTAAAATGTCTCGTGTCATTCTTTTCATAGAAACGTGTTTGTAAATTGGTTGATGAAATCAAAGCATTTACTTCGTTTTGATTGAAAACATCAA
>DAOLYL010000038.1:0-2995 GCA_035425765.1 Flavobacterium sp.
AAAAAAACCCAAGCCAATAAGCTTGGGTTGTAACTAGTACAAAGATTTCCAAAAACCAAATAACTAGTTTTTGGCGTTGAGGAGTAAACTAACTAACTCTTTTAACCCACAATTTTTAAAAGAAAACCATCAACGTCAATTTCTATACCCCAAAGTTAGAGAAGCAATAATTCCTCACAACAGGAAAAACCCTATTTCAAAACAGGAAAAACCCTATTTGAGTATTTTCATTGAAAATAAGCACGTTGCGTCTAAAAAAGTGCTATTTTAGCCCTAAACACGGCAAAGGGGAAAAACCCTATTTAGAAATAGGGTTTTCCCTGTTGACTGACATGTTTAAATATGCAACCTTTGCTCTAAACAAAATAATAACCTATAAAACCAATAGTCATGAAAAAATGTTTAGCCCTATTGATGCTCCTTGCTGCAATGGTATCTTGCAACCAAGCAAAGCATAGTCAAACAATGGCATTTGCTGATGCAACAGCATTAGATTCTGCCGCAACGGATTGTATAACTCTAAAAAAGTATAACGAGCAAGCCACCATTGAAGACAAAGCTCAATGGCTTAGAGATTATGGAAAAGCAGTTTGTATAGACACTTTAAATGCTGCTATCATCAAAGAACATTCGGTTAGAGCAGCAGATGTAACATTTTCGCCAGGTGTAACATTTAAAATCAAATGGGAAGAACTAGATACTTTTTTAGATCAAAACTTTTATAACGCCTACGTGAGTTTTGATATTTATAAAACAAACATAACAGGAATAAAACTCGTTCCTAAGTTCACCACCAGCTATCCGTGTTATTCCGTTCCGTTTTTTAGAGCCATTGCTGATGAAAACAAACTAAAACCATCAAGTGAAATTGAATTCAAATATGGAAAAATAGGAACTGACGATAGAGTGATAGTAATAGTAAACAACGATATGGGAACAGCTTACTATGATTATTCTAACGAGCCAAAATAGACATAATAAATCGCCATTAGAAAACAAATAAATGATTGTGAATATCTATGATTATTTAAATCCAATAAAAGTAGGTGTTGTTATAACACTACTTTTTGCGGTTTATAGTCTATCGTTCAAAAAACGATTGCATCGATACTTACTTTTACTATTGATAGTATGCTTTAGCACAGAATTAGTTAATTCTATTTTGATTTATTATGAAATATCAACAGGAATAACCACTTCAATAAGCATGGTGTTTCATCATCTGCTTTGGTTTTATATCCTTCAAGATAACATAAGTAGAAAAAATGAACTAAAAATCGGTATGGACCTGTTTGTTTTTTTCTCTATTATGAATTTTATCTTTATAGAAACAACTACAAGTTATAATTATTACACGTTTATACTTGGTGCTTTTATCTATGTTGTGTTTTTTATCCATGAAAGTTTCCATCAATTAGAAAAAGAAAACCTGCCATTCTTTATATCCAATAATTTTATCTTAACATCAGCGCCATTACTCTTTTTCTTCGGAATGAGTTTGCTCTTTGGGTTTAAAAACAAAACAATTACATCAACTATTGTCTTCAATAGCATGACGCTTTATAATTTTATAATCAATCTTGTCTGTTTGGTTTATTATACACTATTAAATATTTACATATACAGAGAAAAAACAATCAAAAAATGAATACCATAGTAATAGGAATAATCATTGGAACACTATTTATCAGTTTGCTACTGCTATTTTTTGTGGTTTTAATCAAATTATATTTCACAAAAATTAAAAACTATACCCAGAAACTGTATCAGAAAGATATTGATTTCCAAAAATCATTAACAGAAACCATTGTTGAAACCCAAGAACAGGTCTTAAACAACATTTCTCAAGACCTTCACGACGATGCCGGACAACAATTAACGTTTATCAACTTTCAGATAGAAAACTTAAAATTTGATTCGCCCGAGTTGCAACAACAATTGGAACCTATTTCGCAGTCAATCAATAATCTATCCCAATCCATCCGAAGTATTAGTCATTCACTAAACCACCAACTACTATTACAACAAGATTTGCTAAAAGCAATCCAATCAGAAGTAGAGCGAATGCAAAAAAACGATAAAATAAAACTCAATCTCGAACTAGATAACAGCAGTAGCAAAGAATTTTCTACCAATGAAAAAATAGTAATTTATCGTATCTTTCAAGAAATAATAAACAACGCATTCAAACATTCGAAAGCAAAGAACATTAGCATAGAAATTAAAACAAAACCCTATTTCTTCATGGAAATAACCGACGACGGAAAAGGATTTGACGTTTCTAAAAAAGAAAAAACACTAGGTTTACAAAACTTAAAAGAAAGAGCCAAACTAATTGAGTATGATATAATCATTGAATCTGTTATTAACCACGGAACAACGATAACATTAACCCAGAACTAACTCTAGAAACTATGGAACAAACGACCATTTGCATCATTGATGACCATGCCATCGTAAGACAAGGATTAAAAGGTTTACTAGAAAAGATTGGTGATTATAAAGTCATAAAAGAGTTTGATGACGGCGATGATTTTCTCGCAGCATTACCCTTATCTCCAGCACCAGATATTTATATCCTCGATTATTCCATGCCACACAAGAATGGAGTAGAAGTACTCCAAGCATTAGAGCAAAAACAAGAACAACTAAAAGTCTTGCTGCTAACCCAACATTTTGACGAACAAATAATAAATCTTGCCTATCATCACGGCGCAAGAGGTTTTTTGCACAAAAACTGCTCTGCTCACGATTTAAAATTTGCTATTGACAGCATCAATAAAGTTGGGTATTATAACGTTGCCGAAATCTTAAAACGAGTTAGAAATATAGACACAGCAACGCTAGAAATAAAACACATAGATCTAACTATGTCCGAAAGAGAACTACAATTTCTAAAACTAGTCTGCAACGAAAGCGAACTAACCTATGAACAGATGGCGGAAGAAATGGGTTTGTCAGTAAAAACAATAGATGGCTATAGAACCGCACTATT
>DAOLYL010000038.1:3095-5649 GCA_035425765.1 Flavobacterium sp.
CGTAAACCTTATCTGCAAAAGGTGGAAGGAAAGCAATTACCTTGATTTTGTTTTCTTTACAGAATTTTAATAGTTCATTTAACTCCACAAGCGCTTTTTCGTTAATAGAATCAGCATATTCAAAACGACTACTTCCTTTTCTAATTCGAATAAATGTTTCAGTATAATTAAAATCCTCTGCTTCAGGATTTTTATTAATTAGATTTTTGATTTGTTTGCCATAAAACATGCTGCCATCATTTCTAAAACCGGTGTTATTTCGCTTTGCATTCATTCCAATCTTTCTGTAAGGACTAGACGTTTCAATTGTATTTTCTGAACTCTTACTATCGCTGAACGCTTCTGAATAAATTGTATTGTATGTTGGAACTATTTTTGGAAAAAACGTAAAACTCTTTTCCCAAACGGTGCTAGATGCTTTTGTTCTTAAATCGTCAAACGCTTCATTAAACATCCATTGATCAAGATTGATAATCATATAATCGGGATATTTAGTTTTAGGAATGCTATTTAAAAAAGGTCTGAAATCATTTATCTTGCCTAATGTATAACCTGAATTGTAAAAAGATTTGTCAAACATATTCTCTCTAAACTGTAAAACTCTTGAAGAACCCAAAGCCCAAACGGTTTTCTTTTCGTTATCGTTGAGGTATCTCCATTTTATATAACCATAATTGTTTTCGTTATAATTATATCCAAAAAGATATTTCTCTTTGCTTGAAATAGTAGCATCAATTTGATGAAAATTTTCTTCAGATTTCCATAGAACATAAGATGGATAGACCAAGTAAACTATCAATGGACTAGTGAAAACCAACAGTTGGATTAAAAATTTCTTCATGGATTAAAATTGAAAATAAATAAATTGTTGCTCTTTGCCTGTAAAATGGAAAATGGCTATAATAATGGTGTAATACATTGCCCATCGGATGGGTTTATACCAAGTTGCACCAATTTTTGCAATAGCAAATTGTTCTTCTCTACCAATCCATTCCATGATTATAAACGCAATAGTGAGCAAAATAATAGGTACTGACTTTCCAATTTTCGGAAAATCGGGAACAGTAAATAGCGATTGTGAAAATATTTCAGAAACATAACTAAAGGCATGACTAACATCTGTTGCACGGAAGAATATCCAAGCAAAAACAGTTAAACTAAAGGTAATAGCTATTGCAAAAAAATCTTTAATGGATGGTAAATACTTTCCTTTGGCTACAATCTCCATGTTATTTCTGTTGGTATTAAAAATAATAGACGGCATTATGAAAAGTGCGTTTAAAAATCCCCAAACAATGAAAGTCCAGTTAGCACCATGCCAAAAACCACTAACTATAAAGATAATAAATGTGTTGCGCACTTTTAACCAAAGTCCACCTTTGCTTCCGCCAAGAGGAATATATAAATAATCTTTGAACCAAGAGGATAACGATATGTGCCAACGACGCCAAAATTCGGCTATATCTCTTGAAAAATAAGGGAAAGCAAAGTTTCTCAGAAGGTCAATGCCAAATAATCGAGCAGTTCCCAAAGCAATATCAGAGTAACCCGAAAAGTCACAATAAATTTGGAATGTAAAAAATAAAGCGCCTAAAACTAAAGTGCTTCCTGAATAATCTTCGGAATTATTAAAAATTATATTAGCAAATTCTGCACAGTTATCAGCAATGACAATTTTCTTAAATAAACCCCACAATATTTGGCGCAGACCGTCAATTGCTTTTGAATAATTGAATTCTCTTTTCTTTAGAATTTGAGGTAATAAATGAGTTGCTCTTTCAATTGGTCCTGCAACAAGAAGCGGAAAGAAACTAACAAAAACCGAATAGGCAATAATATTCCTTTCTGGTTTTATTCTATCTTTATAAATATCAATCACATAGGATAGTCCATGAAAAGTATAAAATGATATTCCAACGGGTAGGATTATTTCTAAAGTTCCAAGATTTGCTTTCAATCCTAATAATGACAAACCTTCAGAAAACGATTCTGAGAAAAAGTTATAGTATTTAAAAACGCCAAGAAACCCTAAGTTGATACCAATGCTAATCCACAGCCAAACGAGTTTCATCCGTTGGCTTATAGCTTCGTGAATTTTTATACCAGTATAATAATCCAATAAAGTTGAAAAAATCAATAGGAACATAAAACGCCAATCCCAACAGGCATAAAAAAAATAGCTTGAAACTAGAAGTAGAATATTTTGAAGGCGTAGATTTTTCTTTGTTCCAAACCAATATAGTAGAAATACAATTGGTAAAAAAAAAGCAAAGTTTATGGAATTAAAAAGCATGTTTTGAATTAATTTTTTGTGATACCTTCATCGGTACGAAATACTTTGTATGATTTTATAAGGTCTAAATATAATTACTTTATGACTATGAGAATAACGAATTAAAAATATTTTTGACTTAATTTTTAACATACTAAATTATGAGTTAGATGAATAACAATAAATAAACCATAGTCAGATCTAATAGAAATAGTATCGAACTATACCAAAAAGCAACTCACCAACCATTTACTTTAATTATTTTTAGTCATTCGGGATTGA